>NZ_JBHYMK010000063.1:36017-45637 GCF_042743065.1 Streptomyces sp. NPDC058872 | reverse complement strand
GGTCCCTCCGGGGCTCCCGGGGCGCTGCCCCCGAGCGAGGGCCCGGCCGCCGGGGCGGCGGAGAAGGCCGGGGAGGGCGAGGGCCCGGAGCTCCGCGCCGTCCCCGACCCGCACGACCGGAGCGGTGCCCGCGCCCTCTTCGTCGAACTGCGCGGCCTGCCGGAGGGCTCCCCCGAGAAGGCGGAGCTGCGCAACCAGTTGGTGCGGATGCACCTGCCCTTGGTGGAGCACCTGGCCCGGCGCTTCCGCAACCGCGGCGAGCCGCTGGACGACCTGACGCAGGTGGCGACGATCGGCCTGATCAAGTCGGTCGACCGCTTCGACCCGGAGCGGGGGGTGGAGTTCTCCACGTACGCCACGCCCACGGTCGTCGGCGAGATCAAGCGCCACTTCCGTGACAAGGGCTGGGCGGTGCGGGTGCCGCGCCGGCTCCAGGAGCTGCGGCTCTCGCTGACCACGGCGACGGCGGAGCTTTCCCAGCTGCACGGCCGCTCACCGACCGTGCACGAGCTCGCGGAGCGGCTCGGGATCTCCGAGGAGGAGGTCCTGGAGGGCCTGGAGTCGGCGAACGCCTACTCGACCCTCTCCCTGGACGTCCCGGACACCGACGACGAGTCTCCGGCGGTGGCGGACACGCTGGGCGCGGAGGACGAGGCCCTGGAGGGGGTCGAGTACCGCGAGTCGCTCAAGCCGCTGCTGGAGGACCTGCCGCCCCGGGAGAAGCGGATCCTGCTGCTGCGCTTCTTCGGGAACATGACGCAGTCGCAGATCGCGCAGGAGGTGGGCATCTCGCAGATGCACGTCTCCCGGCTGCTCGCCCGGACGCTCGCCCAGCTGCGGGAGAAGCTCCTGGTGGAGGAGTAGGGGCCGTCAGGCTTCCTGACCGGGGCGCCGGATGCCGAGCGCCTCGGTCGTGGCGGGGCTCACCAGGAGGACGAGCCCGGTGACGGCGAGCACCGCCAGGACGATGCCGACCGGGATCATCGCGCTGTTCGCCTGGAGCATCTGCCAGGCGACCGGCAGCGCCAGGATCTGGGTGATGACGGCCGGCCCCCGGCTCCAGGAGCGGCGCGTCCACAGGCCGCGGGCCGCGGCGAGCGGGATCAGACCGAGTGCGAGGAGCGTCACCGCACCGATGACGGCGCTGGTGAGGTCCTCGGGCGTCCCGGTGAGGCTGCCCACCAACAGGTACGCGCCTCCGGCGAGGAGCCCGAGGGCCTCGATGCCGGCGACGACCGCCGCGGCGGCAAGACGGGTGGGCCGGGGGGTCTGCTCCGCGCTGCTCATAGAGGGCAGGGTAACCGGGGCACCCGGTGGGCCCGGCCGGCCGGGGCGGACCGGGCCGTCGTGGCCGGGTGCTCCCGGGGGCTGCGCTGGGCCCAGTACCGTCGGGTAGGTACGCTGGCGGTCATGCGTGCACTTCTCGTGGTCAATCCGGCAGCCACCACCACCAGTGCCCGCACCCGTGACGTGCTCATCCACGCGCTGGCGAGCGAGATGAAGCTGGAGGCCGTCACCACCGAGTACCGGGGGCACGCACGCGACCTGGGCCGACGGGCCGCCGATGCCGGGAACATCGACCTGGTCGTGGCGCTCGGCGGGGACGGCACGGTCAACGAGGTCGTCAACGGTCTGCTGCACGCCGGCCCCGATCCGGACCGGCTGCCGGGGCTCGCCGTGGTTCCCGGCGGTTCCACCAATGTCTTCGCCCGCGCCCTGGGCCTGCCGAACGACGCCGTCGAGGCCACCGGCGCACTGCTCGACGCCCTGCGTGAGCGGCGGACACGGACGGTGAGCCTCGGGCTCGCGTCCGGGACGCCGGGCACCGAGGACGAGGGCGTGCCGGAGCGCTGGTTCACCTTCTGCGCCGGGCTCGGCTTCGACGCCAGCGTGATCGGTCGGGTCGAGCAGCAGCGGGAGCGCGGGAAGAGATCCACGCACGCCCTCTATCTGCGCCAGGTGGTGCGCCAGTTCCTGGGGGAGTCGCACCGCAGGCACGGCACGATCACCTTGGAGCGGGCCGGTGCGGAGCCGGTCGAGGACCTGGTCCTCTCCATAATCTGCAACACCTCCCCCTGGACCTACCTGGGGAACCGCCCGGTGTACGCGTCCCCGGAGGCGTCCTTCGAGACCGCGCTCGACGTGCTCGGACTGCACCGTCTGTCCGCCCCCGCAGTGGCCCGTTACGGCACCCAGCTGCTCACCTCGTCCCCGGAACGGGGGCCGCGCGGCAAGCACGCCGTGTCCTTGCACGACCTGACCGACTTCACCTTGCATTCGAAGGTCCCCCTCCCCCTGCAGATGGACGGAGACCACCTGGGACTGCGTACGAGCGTGACGTTCACAGGCGTTCGCCGTGCACTGCGTGTGATTGTGTGAGTGGAAGGGCCCAAAGTCCTTTCACTCGAACGTTTAGACGTGCATCCACCCCTAAGAAGTACGGCTGTGACCTAGCCGACACCGAGGAATCAAAAAAAACTTTCCGGAAGGGGTTGTATCCGTTGCCGAGGTTTGCGAATCTCTTCTTGGCGATCGGGACGGCCCGCAAGACCGGCCTCCACTGAAAGCCAGAACCCCTCCTCAGTGACAAGGACCACGTCAGTTCATCTGACGGCCGGCCCTTCCCTTGCGGGGGGATTCGTGAAAGCGTTCACATTCACAAGCAATCCGCATGTAATACCAAGAGAGGTAGCAGCCATGGACTGGCGTCACAACGCCGTTTGTCGTGAGGAAGACCCCGAGCTGTTCTTCCCCATCGGCAACACCGGTCCTGCGCTGCTGCAGATCGAGGAAGCCAAGGCCGTCTGCCGCCGCTGCCCCGTCATGGAGCAGTGCCTGCAGTGGGCGCTCGAGTCCGGTCAGGACTCCGGCGTCTGGGGTGGCCTCAGCGAGGACGAGCGCCGCGCGATGAAGCGCCGTGCCGCTCGCAACCGGGCGCGCAACGCCAGCGCCTGAGCCACCTGTGACAGCCTGGGGCACGCGGCGCGCACATCGTGTGCGCAATCACCGCCCTTGAGCCGCAGCGCGCAGCAGTAACCCACAGCATTCGAGCCCCGGACCGAATCCCTTCGGTCCGGGGCTCGCTGCTGTGCAGCCGGCGGACGGGATCACTTCTGCGACCGCACGGGGATGTCGAGGACGACCTTCGTACCGCGCTCGGCCCCCGGCAGCATGTCGAAGGAACCGCCCAACTCCCCTTCCACCAGGGTCCGTACGATCTGAAGGCCGAGGTTCCCGGCCCGTTGCGGGTCGAATCCCTCGGGCAGCCCCCGACCGTCGTCCTGAACCGTGATCAGGAGCCGGGCGTCGGTCCTGGTCTCCCCGCGGACGGCGCCGACCTCCACCGCGCCCTGCTCGCCCTGCGCAAAGGCGTGCTCCAGGGCGTTCTGCAGGATCTCGGTGAGGACCATCGAGAGCGGAGTGGCGACCTCGGCGTCGAGGATGCCGAAGCGGCCGTTGCGCCGACAGGTGACCTTGCCCGGCGAGATCTCGGCGACCATCGCGATGACCCGGTCGGCGATCTCGTCGAACTCCACGCGCTCGTCCAGGTTCTGGGAGAGCGTCTCATGGACGATGGCGATCGAACCGACCCTCCGCACGGCCTCGTTGAGGGCCTCGCGGCCGCGATCGGAGTCCATCCGGCGCGCCTGGAGACGGAGCAGGGCGGCCACCGTCTGGAGGTTGTTCTTCACCCGGTGGTGGATCTCCCGGATGGTGGCGTCCTTGGTGATCAACTCGCGTTCGCGGCGGCGCAGTTCGGTGACGTCACGGAGCAGCACCAGCGAACCGATCCGCGTGCCCTTGGGCTTGAGCGGGATCGCCCGCAACTGGATCACCCCGCCGTTGCCCTCGACCTCGAACTCGCGCGGCGCGTAGCCGGACGCCAGCTTGACCAGGGCCTCGTCCACCGGACCGCGGGAGGGGGCGAGCTCGGCGGTGATCTGACCGAGGTGCTGGCCGACCAGGTCGGCGGCGAGGCCGAGCCGGTGATAGGCGGAGAGGGCGTTGGGCGAGGCGTACTGGACGATGCCCTCGGCGTCCAGCCGGACCAGGCCGTCGCCGGCGCGCGGCGAGGAGTCCATGTCGACCTGCTCGCCGGAAAAGGGGAACGTTCCTGCCGCGATCATCTGGGCGAGGTCCGAGGCGGACTGGAGGTAGGTGAGCTCCAGTCGGGAGGGGGTGCGGACGGTCAGCAGATTGGTGTTGCGGGCGATGACGCCGAGGACCCGCCCCTCCCTGCGCACCGGGATGGACTCCACGCGCACCGGGACCTCCTCGCGCCATTCCGGGTCGCCCTCCCGGACGATCCGGCCCTCGTCGAGGGCCGCGTCGAGCAGCGGACGGCGACCGCGCGGCACCAGGTGGCCGACCATGTCGTCCTGGTAGGAGGTGGGCCCGGTGTTGGGGCGCATCTGGGCGACGGAGACGTACCGGGTGCCGTCGAGGGTCGGGACCCAGAGGACGAGGTCGGCGAAGGAGAGGTCGGAGAGCAGCTGCCACTCCGACACCAGCAGGTGGAGCCACTCGAGGTCGGAGTCGCTCAGGGCGGTGTGCTGGCGGACGAGGTCGTTCATGGAGGGCACGTGTGCGAGCGTACCCGCGGAATTACGAGGCGGTGAACCTGGATCTCCGGGGCCGCGTGTTGGAGGATGGGCCCGGAAAGACCGCGTTCCCATGGATGGACAGACAAGAATGGTCTAGTCCACAATGAATGCAACCGAGCCTCCATCCTCCCCGCACAGGAGGATGGACGAGGTACCCGGCGCTCTCTGCCCTGACTGCGCCGAGACCTCCCACACGGCCGAGGGACCGCACACCCCCGGCCGAGCAACTCCGGGCTGCGGTGCCCGGCGGGCTGAGGGTCCCGCCAGGCGCCGCGGCCCGCGGGTTTTTCCGGGCCCTCCCCGCCCCTCCCCTCCTCCCTTCGATCACCGGGGCCGGTCCGGCCCGAGCGTGCCGCGCACCCACCCGACCGCGAACCCCGGGGTCCCCTCCGAGTGGCTGGCGCGACGGGGGCGGCCGACGATGAGGGGGACGCCGTCCGCGGGCCGGAACGGCATGGGGAGGAGGGCCCTCCTCTGCTAGATTTGGACCTAGATTGGTCTATACCACATGGTCCTTCACCAGCCCCTCACCAGATCGGCAGGCACAGCGTGGAAGTTGTCATCGTCAAGGACGCCAAGGCGGGCGGCGAGCTCATCGCGGACGGCATCGCCGACCTCTTGCGCCGCAAGCCCGACGCGCTGCTCGGCGTGGCCACGGGATCGACCCCGATCCCGATCTACGACGCCCTCGTCGCCCGGGTCTCCGCCGGCTCCGTGGACGCCTCCCGGGCCCGGATCGCCCAGCTGGACGAGTACGTCGGCCTGCCCGCGGGCCACCCGGAGTCGTACCGCTCCACCGTGCTCCGCCAGGTCGTCGAGCCGCTCGGGCTCTCCCCCGAGGCCTTCATGGGCCCCGACGGCTCCGCCGAGGACGTCCAGGCGGCCTGCGAAGCCTACGACGCGGCCCTGACCGAGGCCGGCGGCGTGGACCTGCAGATCCTGGGCATCGGCACCGACGGGCACATCGGCTTCAACGAGCCGTGCTCCTCGCTCGCCTCCCGCACCCGCATCAAGACGCTGACCGAGCAGACCCGCGTGGACAACGCCCGCTTCTTCGACGACGACATCGAGCAGGTGCCGCACCACGTCATCACCCAGGGCATCGGCACCATCCTGGAAGCCCGCCACCTGGTGCTGCTCGCCACCGGCGAGGGCAAGGCCGAGGCCGTGGCGCAGACCGTCGAGGGCCCCGTGGCCGCGCTCGTGCCGGCCTCCGCGCTCCAGTTGCACCCGCACGCCACGGTCGTCGTCGACGAGGCCGCCGCGTCCAAGCTGAAGCTCGCGGACTACTTCCGCCACACCTACGCGAACAAGCCCGCCTGGCAGGGCATCTGATCCGAGCGCACGCACGAGGGGCCCGGCACCTGGACCAGGTGCCGGGCCCCTCGTCGTCGACCTCAGGCCATGGTGCCGACCACGGCCTCGGCGGCGGCGCGCCCGCAGACCCGGGCGGCGCCGTGCGTGGCGATGTGCAGCGCTCCCCGGGGCTCCGCCTCGTTGAGCCCCATCTCGACCACGACGGTGTCGGGGCGGGCCGCGAGGAGGCCGTCCAGCGCCGCGAGCATCCACGGGTGCCGGTGGGCGTCCCGTACGACCGCCACGATCCGCCGCTCGCCCGCAGCAGCCAGGACGGCCTCCACGGAGGGCTCGTCGTAGGAGCCGGTGGCGGTGCCGGGGAGCAGGCGCTCCAGCTCGGCCGCGATGCCCCAGGGGGTCTCGTCGCCGACCGCGAAGTTCGCGATCGGGGTGAAGGAGGCCACGTAGGGAGCGCTGGTCACCGGAGCGTAAGGCTGCTTCCCCGGGGTCACCCGGAGGGCCCGCCGGGCCGCGACGAGTCCGATGTCGGCGCCGGGCGCGGTCCCCTCCTGCACTGCCGCGCCCGGCACCGACACTGCCCCCCTCGCCCGGTGCGCCTGGGTCCAGGCCGCCAGGGCGCGTACGCGCGCCGCGGCGTCGGCCAGCCGCTCTTCGGGCAGTTCACCGGTCCGTACCGCATGGACGAGCGCGTCGCGCAGTTGCAGCACGGTGTCCTCGTCGCACAGCCCGCCGCCGACGCAGATGGCGTCGGCGCCCGCGGCGATCGCGAGGACGGATCCGCGCTCGATGCCGTACGTCGCCGAGACGGCCTGCATCTCCACTCCGTCGGTGACGATCAGCCCCTCGAAGCCCAGCTCCTGGCGCAGCAGACCGGTGAGGATCTGCGGGCTCAGGGTGGCCGGGCGGTGCGGGTCGAGCGCGGAGAGCAGGATATGCGCGCTCATGACTGCTTTGGTACCCGCGGCGACGGCCGCGCGGAAAGGTACCAGCTCACGGGCGTGCAGTGTGGCGAGGTCCACATCGATCCGGGGCAGTGCATTGTGCGAATCGACGTTGGTGTCGCCGTGCCCGGGGAAGTGCTTCGTGCAGGCCGCGACCCCGACGCCCTGGAGGCCGTCGACGTACGCCACGGTGTGCCGGGCGACCAGGTCGGGGTCCGCCCCGAAGGAGCGGACGCCGATGACCGGGTTCTCGGCGTCGGAGTTGACGTCGGCCGAGGGCGCCCAGTTCAGGTCGACGCCGCACTCCACGAGTCGGCGGCCGAGCTCGCGGGCCACCGCGCGGGTGAGCTCGACGTCGTCGACGCTGCCGAGGGCGTAGTTGCCGGGGAAGGAGGAGCCCTGCTTGACCTCCAGGCGGGTGACGTCCCCGCCCTCCTCGTCGATGGCGACGAGGACGTCGTCCCGCTCGGCCCGCAACTGCGCGGTGAGTGCGGTGAGCTGGGCGGGGTCGACGATGTTCCGGCCGAACAGGCCGACCGAGGAGAGGCCCTCGCCGATGCGGCGGAGCAGCCAGTCGGGGGCGGTGGTGCCGACGAATCCGGGCTGGAGGACCGTGAGCGCGTCACGGGTCAGGGTGTCCGAGCCGTGTACCAGAGTGGTCATGGGGTTCCGTTATCCCTTCACCGCGCCGGCGGTCATGCCGCCGACGGCCTTGCGCTGGAGGAAGAGGAAGACGATGAGCACGGGGAGTGCGAAGAGCGTGGAGGCCGCCATGGTGGCGCCCCAGTCGCTGCCGAACGCGGTCTGGAACTGGGTCAGCCAGAGCGTCAGCGTCTGCGACTCCTTGTCCTTGTTCAGCATGAGGATCATGGCGAACTCGTTCCAGGCGGTGATGAAGCCGAAGAGCGAGGTCGACATCAGGCCGGGCGCGAGCAGCGGGAAGATCACCTTGCGGAAGGCCTGGCCCCGGGTGCAACCGTCGATCTGCGCGGCCTCCTCCAGCTCGACCGGGACGGCGGCGATGAAGCCGCGCAGGGTCCAGATCGTGAAGGGGAGGACCATCACGAAGTAGATGAGCGTGAGCATCGGGATGCTGTTCAGCAGGTCGTTCTCACGGGAGATCATGTACATCGCGATGACCATGACCTCCCAGGGAGCCATCTGCGCCATCATCACGATGAGGACGATGCCCTTGCGGCCCTTGAACTTCATGCGGGCGATCGCGAAGCTCGCGGCCAGGGCGACGACGAGGGCCAGCAGGACGGCACCGACGGTCACCATGAGGCTGTTGCCGACGTACGTCCAGAACAGGTCGACGCCGGTGGCCGTCGTGTAGTTGTCCAACGTCGGGGTGAAGACGAAGACGGGGTCCTTGGTGAGGATCTCGTGCTGCGGCTTCAGGGAGGACGAGAACATCCAGTAGACGGGGAAGACGAACACGACCGCGAGCACGAGGGCGCTGAGGTTCTTGGCGACCGCGGCGACCGTGAGCGGCTTCCTGGTGCGCAGCTTCTGCGGGGTGTCGGTGGTGGTGGCGCTCACAGCTCCTCCTCCTGCTTCAGGATCAGGCGGAAGTAGAAGGACATGACCGCGACGAGCATCACGATCGTCAGGATGGAGATGGCAGCGGCGACACCGTAGTGGAACTGGCCGACGCCCTCGATGTAGGCGTAGACCGGGAGGGTCTCGGAACCGCGGTCGGGGCCGCCCTGGTTCATGGCGTAGACCTGGGCGAACGCCTTGAAGATCCAGATGATCTCCAGGAACGTGGTGATCATGAAGAAGGACTTCAGGTTCGGGAAGACCACGGCCCAGAAGGTCCGCCAGCCGCTCGCGCCGTCCATCTTGGCGGCCTCGTACAGCTCGGTTCCGATGGTGGTCAGACCGGCGTACATGTTGAGGGCCACGAACGGGACGGAGCCCCAGACGAGCAGGAGCAGGATGATGACCAGGGCGGAGAAGCCGGTCTCGAACCAGTTGTGCTGTTCGTACCCGGAGAAGCCCAGCGTGCGCATCACCCAGTTGGCGACGCCGAACTGCTCGTCGAAGAGCCAGCGGAAGACGGTGACGGAGGCGACGATCGGCATGGCCCAGGCGAACATCAGGGCCAGCGAGAGGACCAGTCGCATCTTCTTGCCGAGGCGGTTCAGGAGCAGGCCGATGCCCGTGCCGATCGCCATGATGAGGACCACGTTGACGGCGGTGAAGACGACGCTGCGGACGGCGACGGACCAGAAGTGCGAGTCGCCGAGGAGCTTGGTGTAGTTGTCGAAGCCGGTCCAGACCGTCTCGCGGGTGATGAATTCCTTCCGGTTGAGCTCTTGGAAGGAGAGGATCACATTGCGGATCAGCGGGTAGAGCAGCAGCACCGCCATGGAGAGCAGGGCCGGCGCGACGAGCAGGTACGGCAGCAGCCCGCCGGGCAGGGAGCGTCTGCCGCGTGGAGGCTGAAGGACTTCCTTCGGGCCCGGAGAAGGTGGCGGAGTCTGAGACTTCGCTGCCGCCCTCCCGGGCGCGTCCTGGGGACCGGCGGTCGCCGTCCCCTGGGAGTCCACGGTCATGGTCTTATTCCTCGCGGTTCTGGGGCTCCCGCGCCCACCGGGGCACGGCCCGGGGGAGCGGGCCGCTGATCACTGCATCGCTGCAAAGCGCCGGTGGTGGGGGCGGGGGGGCACCCGCCCCCCCCCCCGGCGGCGGGGGTCGGGGGGGTGTTTGGCGCGGTGTTGTCGGTTTGGGGGGCCGCGGCGGGGGGCGTGGT
>NZ_JBHYMK010000063.1:0-36007 GCF_042743065.1 Streptomyces sp. NPDC058872 | reverse complement strand
GTATATCGCGGGGGGGGGGGGGGCCCCCGCCGCCCCCCTGGGCCGGGCGGGGGGGCGGGGGCCGCTTACCACTGCTCCCCGCCCCCGGGGGCGGGGGGGGGGGGGGGGCGGGCCCCCCCCCCCCCCCACCACCGGGCTACGGGTTACTGCTGGTTGATGCGCTCGTTGATGACCTTGTCGGCGGCCTCGGCGGCGGCCTTGGTGTCCTCGCCCTTCAGGACCTTGGTCATGTAGTCCTTGATCGGGTTCGGGGCGGTCTCGACGTTGGCCCAGCCCGGGGTCACCGGGGTGATCTTGCCGGAACCGGCAGCGGCGGCCATGGACTCGGCGAAGGAGCCGGCGGCCGGCTTGAACTGCGCGGCGTCGTTGTTCGGAAGCAGCGCGCCCTCGGTGGCGGCGGCGTACTTCGTCATGTACTCCTGGCCGGCGGCGAGGGCCAGCCACTCCTTCGCGAGGTCCTTGTTCTGGGAGCGCTCGGCGATGGCGAGGTTCGAGCCGCCGAAGAAGACGGAGCCCGGCTTGTCAGCGGTCTTGCCCGGGATCGGGAAGTAGCCGAAGTCGGCGGTCTTGCCGGCCGTCTTCATGGCCTCGATCGCGCCGCCGGCCTCCCAGCCGAGACCGATCCAGGACGACACGCCGCCCTTGGGGACGATGTCGGTGGACTGCTGCGGGGTGGCCTCGTCCTTGTCCTTGGGAGCGTTGGAGTAGGACGCCAGCTCCTTGAAGAAGTTCATGGCGTTGACGGCCTCGGGGGAGGACAGGTTGCCCTTCCACTTGTCGCCGTCCTTGACCGCGAGGTCGCTGCCCTCGTCCCAGATGAGACCGGCGAGGACGTACCAGCTCTGACCGGGCAGGTAGATGGCCTGCGACTTCGGGTCGGAAGCCTTGAGCTTCTTCAGGCCGTCGATCCACTCGGCGCGGGTCTTCGGCGGGGTGACACCGGCCTTCGCGAAGGCGGCCTTGTCGTAGACGACGACGCGGCTGGCGGCGTACCACGGGGCGGAGTAGAGCTTGCCGTCCAGCTCGCTGGAGGAGAGCATGCCCTTGTTCCAGCCGTCGTAGCCCAGCGTGGCCTTGTCGGCGGTCAGGTCGGCGAGGCCGCCCGTGACGGCGTAACCCGCGGTCTGCGTGTTGCCGAGTTCCAGGACGTCCGGCGGGGTGTCCTCGGAGAGGGCGGTGGTGATCTTCTCCTGGATGCCGTTCCAGATCTGCTTCTCGACCTTGACCTTGACGCCCGGGTGCTTGGCCTCGAAGGCCTTGTTCACCTCGTCCATCCACGCGTCCGGCGCGGAACCGTCCATGACCCAGACGGTCAGGGTCTTGTCGCCGCCGGCCGTTGCCTTGTCGCCGTCCTTGCCGCTGTCGGTGTCCGAACCACATGCAGCAATGGAGACCATCATGCCCGCGACGCCGATCGCCGCGATGAGCTTGCGCTTCACGCCACCCTCCTCAGGGATGCCTGCAACCCCTGCCCACCGCGCGAAGACATACGTCAGGTAGTGCTCGTGGGGCTGGGACCTGGTCTTTAATGGTTTAGACCAGTACTCGGAGCTTGGCCTAGACCTTTAGGGGTGTCAAGGGTGTATAAGAAGGGCAGTCGCGTCCGTTATCGGACCGACACCTGAGGGAGGGCGACGACCCGTGACCGGTCCGTGCCACCATGTGAGCCGCGACAGACGGAGGAGCCGGTGACGGCAGCAGCACAGGAGTCGGGAAGGCAGGCCATGGCCACGGACGCGGGCAGTACGGAGACAGACAGCGGGACACCGACCCGTACCGCACGCGTGCCCAAGTACTACCGACTGAAGCGCCATTTGCTCGACATGACGGAGACCCTGCCGCCCGGCACGCCGGTCCCGCCGGAGCGGACGCTCGCCGCAGAGTTCGACACCTCGCGCACGACCGTGCGCCAGGCCCTCCAGGAGCTGGTCGTCGAGGGCCGCCTGGAACGCATCCAGGGCAAGGGCACGTTCGTGGCCAAGCCCAAGGTTTCGCAGGCCCTGCAACTCACCTCGTACACGGAGGACATGCGGGCCCAGGGCCTGGAACCCACCTCGCAGCTCCTCGACATCGGCTACGTCACGGCCGACGACACCCTCGCCGGGCTGCTTGACATCTCGACCGGCGGGCGGGTCCTCCGCATCGAGCGCCTGCGGCTCGCGAGCGGCGAGCCGATGGCGATCGAGACCACCCACCTGTCGGCCAAGCGCTTCCCCGCGCTGCGCCGCTCGCTGGTGAAGTACACCTCGCTGTACACGGCGCTCGCCGAGGTCTACGACGTGCACCTCGCCGAAGCCGAGGAGACCATCGAGACCTCCCTCGCCACCCCGCGCGAGGCCGGCCTGCTCGGCACGGACGTGGGCCTGCCGATGCTGATGCTCTCGCGCCACTCGCTGGACGCCCAGGGCGAACCGGTGGAGTGGGTGCGGTCGGTCTACCGCGGCGACCGGTACAAGTTCGTGGCGCGCCTCCAGCGCCCCCACGACTGAGACCCCCGTACGGGAGGCCCGCACGCCCCCGTACGACACGGACGGCCGCACCCCGGCGGGGGGTGCGGCCGTTCGGCGTCTCCGGGGACGGCGGCGCGCCCGCCGGGGGACCCCACGGAGGGGTGACGGGCGGCCGGCACCTTTCGCCCGGCCGAAACGTGACGTCTCCCCCGCTCCTCCGGCGGCGCCCGGCTCCCCGAGACGACGGGCGCGAGCGAGCCGCTCGCCCCACGCACCCCGGAACGCAGGGTAAAGATCCGGTCGATTCGACAGAAGGGCTTTTGCAACGCCCCGCCGACCGTCGCACGCCTGCGCCGGTACTGCGAACTCGGCTACGAACCCCCCTTCACGGGAAGGGAAGTTGCTCACGCTCCTCGCCATCGGCTGCACGGACGACACCGCGGCCCGACGGCTCGGGACCGCACTGCGGACCGTCCGTCGGATGAGCTCGGAGCGGATGGACCGGCTCGGCTCGCAGCCGTTTCGAGGCGGGCGTGCGGGCGGTGGAGGAAGGGGAGTCCAGGGCCGGACGGGCGTACTCCCCGAAGAATAACCGTCGTTATGTGGCCAGGGGTTCCCAGCGGCGGAGCCCGTCCCCTAGATTTCCCCCGCATTATCCGGGTGATCAGCGAGGGGACGGCATCGCCATGCCAGAAGCGCCAGACGTGACACAAGGGAAACAACCGACCATCACTCCCCTGCGGGTGGTGATCGCGCTCTGTCTGTTCGCCCCGTTCGTGGCCATGCTCTGGGTGAGCTCCTACGCGAAGACCGAACCGGTCTTCATCGGCATCCCGTTCTTCTACTGGTACCAGATGTTCTGGGTGTTGATCGGCACGGCCCTCACCATGGTCGCGTACAAGCTGTGGCAGCGGGACCAGCGCGCCCGCAAGGGGGGTGACGCGCGATGAACGACGGCGTGAACGGCGTGGCGCTCGGCGTCTTCGTCTTCTTCTTCCTGGCCGTCACGGTCATGGGATTCCTCGCCTCCAAGTGGCGCAAGGCCGAGAACGAACACAGCCTCGACGAGTGGGGTCTGGGCGGAAGGTCGTTCGGCACCTGGGTGACCTGGTTCCTGCTCGGCGGAGACCTCTACACGGCGTACACCTTCGTCGCCGTCCCCGCGGCCATCTACGCGGCGGGCGCGGCCGGCTTCTTCGCCGTCCCGTACACGATCCTGGTGTACCCGCTGATCTTCACCTTCCTGCCGCGCCTCTGGTCGGTCTCGCACAAGCACGGCTACGTCACCACCTCCGACTTCGTCCGCGGACGCTTCGACTCCAGGGGCCTGTCCCTCGCCGTCGCGGTCACCGGCATCCTCGCCACCATGCCGTACATCGCGCTCCAGCTCGTCGGCATCCAGGCCGTCCTGGACGTGATGGGCGTCGGCGGCGGCGAGGACACCAACTGGTTCGTCAAGGACCTGCCGCTGCTCATCGCCTTCGGCGTCCTCGCGGCCTACACGTACTCCTCGGGCCTGCGCGCCCCCGCACTGATCGCCTTCGTCAAGGACACCCTGATCTACCTCGTCATCGCGGTGGCGATCATCTACATCCCGATCAAGCTGGGGGGCTTCGACGAGATCTTCGCCGCGGCGGGCGACAAGTTCGCCTCGACCGGCAAGGGCGCGCTCGTCCCCGGCGGAGCGGGCCAGTGGACGTACGCGACGCTCGCCTTCGGTTCGGCGCTCGCGCTCTTCATGTACCCGCACTCCATCACGGCGACCCTGTCGTCCCGGAGCCGTGAGGTCATCCGCCGCAACACCACCATCCTGCCGCTGTACTCGCTGATGCTGGGCCTGCTGGCACTGCTCGGCTTCATGGCGATCGCCGCCGGGGTCACGGTCAAGAACGGCCAGCTCGCCATCCCGCAGCTCTTCGAGAACATGTTCCCGGCCTGGTTCGCGGGCGTCGCGTTCGCCGCGATCGGCATCGGCGCGCTCGTGCCGGCCGCCATCATGTCCATCGCCGCGGCCAACCTCTTCACCCGGAACATCTACAAGGACTTCATCCGGAGGGACGCCACCCCCGCCCAGGAGACCAAGGTCTCCAAGATCGTCTCACTGCTGGTGAAGGTCGGCGCCCTGGTCTTCGTCCTCACCATGGACAAGACGGTCGCCATCAACTTCCAGCTGCTCGGCGGCATCTGGATCCTCCAGACCTTCCCGGCGCTCGTCGGCGGCCTGTTCACCCGCTGGTTCCACCGCTGGGCGCTGCTCGCCGGTTGGGCCGTCGGCATGATCTACGGCACGGCCGCCGCGTACGGAGTGGCCAGCCCCACGCAGAAGCACTTCGGCGGCTCGGCCGCCGAGATCCCGGGCATCGGGGAGATCGGCTACATCGGCCTCACCGCCTTCGTGCTCAACGTCGTCGTCACCCTCGTCATGACCTTCGTGTTCAAGGCCCTCAAGGCCCCCGAGGGCGTCGACCAGACCTCCCCGGAGGACTACACGGCGGACGCGGGCGACACGGGCGTCCGCACCGAACTCCCCACGGTCGGCGCCGAAACGCGCTGACCGCGGAAAACGCACCGGAAGGGGCCCGGGACCTCCACCAGGAGGGCCCGGGCCCCCGCACGTTCCGACGGGGCAGACTGGCCGCATGGACTTTGCGATCAGGGCCGTGCGGCCCGAGGAGTACGAGGAGCTCGGCGACCTCACCGGGCTGACCTACCTGAACGACGGCCTCCTGCTGTACGGCGAGGACGACTTCTACCTGAACGTGCTGCGGGACACGGCCCGACGGGCCCGCGAGAGCGACGTGCTCGTCGCCGTCGACGCGGAGGACGGCATCATCGGCGGGGTGACCTTCGCCCGCGGCGGCACCACCTGGGCGGACATCGCCGTCCCCGGCGAGGCCGAGTTCCGGATGCTCGTCGTCGCACCGGAGGCCCGCGGCCGGGGCGTCGGGGAGGCCCTGGTGCGGGCCTGTGTGGATCGGGCCCGGGCCCTGCCCGGATGCGCCCGCCTGGTGCTCTCGACGAGCCCCCTGATGGTCCCGGCGCACCGGATCTACGAGCGGCTCGGCTTCGTCCGGACCCCGGAAAGGGACTGGGAACCGGTCCCCGACCATGCGCTCAGGACCTACGCCTTGGAACTGTGACCACCAGCGGCGACACAACATGTGGGGGGTGCTCGAAGGGGCGCCCCCCACATGTATGCTCATCCTCGCTGTCGACGCAGGGAAATCCGGCGCGAATCCGGAACTGTCCCGCAACGGTGTGCTTCGCACGGTTTCGTCCGGAGCGAGTCCGATGACCTGCCGACAGTGCGCCCGGTCCATCCGTTCCGGGTGCCACAGACGTCCGGGCCTCGCGGAGTGGGCCGGTGGACGCGGCGCACCCGCACGCACGGGCGCCCGCCTGCCCGCCTCCCCGCCCTGGCCCCGAGCCGAGCGAGGGAGAGCCCCCACGTGACCATCGCGCCCGCCGATCCGGCCGCAGCGATCGAGAGCGACGGACCCGGGACCGTACTCCTGCGGACCCTGACCGATCTCACTGCCGACCTCCCGGACACCGACCCCGGCAAGGTCGCCGCCGCCGCCCTCCGCGGTCGCAGCGCCACGTCGGACGAGGCGGAGCTGCGCGAGTTGGCCACCGAGGCCGCCGCCGGACTCATCGCCGAGGACCCCGCCTACTCCCGGCTCGCCGCCCGGCTCCTCACCGTCACCATCGCCGACGAGGCGGCCGGCCAGGGCGCCGTCTCCTTCTCCGCCTCCGTCGCCGTCGGCCACCGCGAAGGGCTGATCGCCGACCGCACCGCCGACTTCGTGGCGCTGCACGCGGCCCGCCTCGACGCGACGATCGACCGTGCGGCCGACGACCGCTTCGGCTACTTCGGCCTGCGCACCCTCTACTCGCGGTACCTGCTGCGCCACCCGATCACCCGCAAGGTGATCGAGACCCCGCAGCACTTCATGCTGCGCGTCGCCTGCGGCCTGGCCGAAGACGGGACGGCCCTGGCGGAGCGGGGAGAGGACCCGGTCCGCGCGCTCGACGAAGTCACCGCGCTGTACGGCCTGATGAGCCGCCTGGACTACCTGCCGTCCTCCCCCACGCTCTTCAACTCCGGCACCCGGCACCCGCAGATGTCCTCCTGCTACCTGCTGGATTCCCCGCAGGACGAGCTGGACTCCCTCTACGACCGCTACCACCAGGTCGCCCGCCTCTCGAAGCACGCCGGCGGCATCGGCCTCTCGTACTCCCGCATCCGTGCCCGCGGTTCGCTGATCCGCGGCACCAACGGCCACTCCAACGGCATCGTGCCGTTCCTGAAGACGCTCGACGCCTCCGTGGCCGCGGTGAACCAGGGCGGCCGTCGCAAGGGCGCCGCCGCCGTCTACCTGGAGACCTGGCACGCGGACGTCGAGGAGTTCCTGGAGCTCCGCGACAACACCGGCGAGGACCAGCGCCGCACCCACAACCTCAACCTGGCGCACTGGATCCCGGACGAGTTCATGCGCCGGGTCAACGCCGACGCCGAGTGGTCGCTGTTCTCCCCGGCGGACGTGCCCGAGCTGGTCGACCTGTACGGCGAGGAGTTCGACGCCGCCTACCGCAAGGCCGAGGCCGCGGGCCTGGCCCGCAAGACCATGCCGGCCCGCGACCTGTACGGCCGGATGATGCGGACCCTCGCGCAGACCGGCAACGGCTGGATGACCTTCAAGGACGCGTCCAACCGGACCGCGAACCAGACCGCGGAGCCCGGCACGGTCGTCCACTCCTCGAACCTCTGCACGGAGATCATCGAGGTCACCAACGACGGCGAGACCGCGGTCTGCAACCTCGGCTCGATCAACCTGGGCGCCTTCGTCGTCCCGGGGGCCAACGGCGGGGACCTCGACTGGGAGCGCCTCGACGCGACCGTCCGCACCGCCGTCACCTTCCTCGACCGGGTCGTCGACATCAACTTCTACCCGACCGAGCAGGCCGGCCGCTCCAACGCCCGCTGGCGTCCCGTCGGCCTGGGCGCGATGGGCCTCCAGGACGTCTTCTTCCAGCTGAAGCTGCCGTTCGACTCGGCCGGGGCGCGCGCCCTCTCCACCCGGATCGCCGAGCGGATCATGCTGGCCGCGTACGAGGCCTCCGCCGACCTCGCCGAGCGCAGCGGCCCGCTCCCCGCCTGGGAGCAGACCCGCACCGCCCGTGGCGTGCTGCACCCGGACCACTACGACGTGGAGCTCAACTGGCCCGAGCGCTGGGCCGCCCTGCGCGAGCGGATCGCCGCCGTCGGGATGCGCAACAGCCTGCTGCTCGCCATCGCGCCGACCGCGACGATCGCCTCGATCGCCGGCGTGTACGAGTGCATCGAGCCCCAGGTCTCCAACCTGTTCAAGCGGGAGACGCTGTCCGGGGAGTTCCTCCAGGTCAACTCCTACCTCGTCGAGGAGCTGAAGAAGCTCGGCGTGTGGGACGCGCAGACCCGCGAGGCGCTCCGCGAGTCCAACGGCTCGGTCGCCGGCTTCACCTGGGTCCCCGCCGAGGTGCGCGAGCTGTACCGCACCGCCTGGGAGATCCCGCAGCGCGGCCTGATCGACATGGCCGCCGACCGGACCCCGTTCCTGGACCAGTCGCAGTCGCTGAACCTGTTCATGGAGACCCCGACCATCGGCAAGCTGTCGTCGATGTACGCGTACGCCTGGAAGCAGGGCCTGAAGACCACGTACTACCTGCGCTCCCGCCCGGCGACCAGGATCGCCCGCGCCGCCCAGGCCGCCGCCCCGATCCCCGTCCAGCAGGCGGCGCCCGACGCGGACGCCATCGCCTGCTCCCTGGAAAACCCCGAGTCCTGCGAGGCCTGCCAGTAATGTCCCGTAACGCCAACCTGCTCGACCCGGGCTTCGAGCTGACCCTCCGTCCGATGCGCTACCCGGACTTCTACGAGCGCTACCGGGACGCCATCAAGAACACCTGGACCGTGGAGGAGGTCGACCTCCACTCGGACGTCGCCGACCTCGCCAAGCTCACCCCCGGTGAGCAGCACATGATCGGCCGCCTGGTCGCCTTCTTCGCGACGGGCGACTCGATCGTGGCGAACAACCTGGTCCTGACGCTGTACAAGCACATCAACTCCCCGGAGGCGCGCCTGTACCTGTCGCGCCAGCTGTTCGAGGAGGCCGTGCACGTCCAGTTCTACCTGACGCTGCTCGACACCTACCTGCCCGATCCGGAGGACCGCACGGCGGCCTTCGCGGCGGTCGAGAACATCCCCTCCATCCGCGAGAAGGCCCAGTTCTGCTTCCGGTGGATGGACTCGGTCGAGAAGATCGAGCAGCTGGAGACCGCGGCCGACCGCCGCCGCTTCCTGCTCAACCTGATCTGCTTCGCCGCCTGCATCGAGGGCCTGTTCTTCTACGGCGCCTTCGCGTACGTCTACTGGTTCCGGTCCCGGGGCCTGCTGCACGGCCTGGCGACCGGCACCAACTGGGTGTTCCGCGACGAGACGATGCACATGAACTTCGCCTTCGAGGTCGTGGACACCGTCCGCAAGGAGGAGCCGGAGCTCTTCGACGACGCGCTCCAGCAGCAGGTCACCGACATGCTGAAGGAGGCCGTCGAGGCGGAGCTGCAGTTCGGCCGCGACCTGTGCGGCGAGGGCCTGCCCGGCATGAACACCGAGTCGATGCGCGAGTACCTCCAGTGCGTCGCCGACCAGCGCCTCCAGCGCCTGGGCTTCGCCCCGGTGTACGGCTCCGAGAACCCGTTCTCGTTCATGGAGCTCCAGGGCGTCCAGGAGCTGACCAACTTCTTCGAGCGCCGCCCGTCCGCCTACCAGGTGGCGGTCGAGGGTTCGGTCGACCTCGACGAGGACTTCTAGGGTCGCGGCCCCCGCGCCGGGGGCCGGTACGGCCCGTGACAGGGAGAGGGCCCCCGCTCGTGTACGAGCGGGGGCCCTCTCCCTGCGCGCGGACTCCCTGCACGCGGCAGGTCAGACGTTCTCGACGACCGGGTAGCGCGGGGTGCCCTCTGCCATCTGCCGGAGGGCGTCCTTGCGGTCGCGCTTGGAGAGCTTGTCGATGTACAGGAAGCCGTACAGGTGGTCCGTCTCGTGCTGGAGGCAGCGGGCGAAGTAGCCGGTGCCGCGCACCTTGATCGGATTGCCCTGGGCGTCCTGGCCGTGGACCTCCGCGTAGTCGGGGCGGGCCAGCGAGGCGTAGGCGGTCGGGACCGAGAGGCAGCCCTCGTTGGAGTCGTCCAGGTGGCGGCGCTCGGCCGGAAGGTCCTGGAGGACCGGGTTGACCACGACGCCGGTGTGGCGGACGCCCTCGTCGTCGGGGCAGTCGTAGACGAAGACCTTGAGGTCGACACCGATCTGGTTCGCGGCCAGGCCCACGCCCTCGGCGGCCTTCTGACTGGCGAACATGTCGTCGATCAGCTGCGCGAGCTCGTCGTCGAACGCGGTGACGTCCTTGCACTCGCGGTGGAGGACCGGGTTGCCGACGACCGTGATCGGGCGGGCCGTGCCCCGCTCGCGGTAGGCGAGCTCACGCGCCTCGCAGTCCTCCGTGTCCACGACGAAGCCGTCGTTGATCTGCTCGTCCGTCTCCTGCTGCGCCATGTCCGGCCGCGCCTTCCTGAAAACCCGATTCCGTCGGAGGACAGCCTACGGGGCCGGGGCGGAAGCCTCAGCAGACCTCTTCGAGATCGCGCCACTCCCGGCTGTCCGGGCTGTCCGCGACCCAGCCGTCGAGGAGCCCCCGCACCAGGCCCGTCGGGGCCGCGATGCCGCACTCCCGCTCCGGGACCCACAGCTCGCCCTGCGAACGGTGGCCGAGCGGCCCGGGGTGCCCCGGCTCGCTGTGGTCGTGCGGGTCGGAGTGCTCGCCCTCGCCCTCGGCGCTCGGCATGCTCGACTCGGAGCAGGCGCGGCAGAGCAGGCGCACGGAGGACGACCAGTCCTCCGCGGCGAAACCGGCCTCGGCGGCAAGCTGCTCCAGGGCGTCCCGATCGGCCTCGGTGGCGGCCTCCAAGAGGACCACCCAGGTGGGGACCGGTGACGGCGCCCACAGTTCGATCTCGTCGAAGACCGGATAGGACGGACCGGCGGTGGTGGTCCGCTCGCCGTTCGGCACGCCGTCGTGCAGGACGACCTCTCCCCAACGGCGCCCGGAGGACGGCAGCGGGATGGAGAGGACCTCCATGCGGGCCGGGTCGAGCCGACGGCCCCACACGACCTCCGCCTCGCCCTCGGGCGAAAGCCGGACGGCGGCGCTGCCCAGCTCCATCCCGGCGGGCTCACCGGTGCCGGCTGCCGCCCCGGGGACCTTGAGGCCGTAGGCCTGCCAGGCCCGGCGGGCCAGCGGCCAGTCCTGGAGGGCGGTGGCGGCGATGCCCACGTTCCACCAGTCGGGGGCCCCGGTCTCCTTGTCGAGGAGCGCGACCGCACGGAGCCCGGCGGCCCGCGCCTGCTCCCAGTCGTGCCGGAACTTGTGCAGCAGCGCCAGGTTGAACCAGGACTCCGAGAGCCAGGGCTCCAGGTCCGCCGCCCGCGTCAGCAGTGCGCCCGCGTCCTCGTACCGGCCGTCGCCGATCAGCGTGAACGCGCGGTCGGTGGCCTGCCGCCACGAGGCGGAGGGCCGATGCCGTACCTTCCCGAAGATCTTCACGATTCCCGCCTGCCGGTCGCTTCACCCTCTTGTTCGCATCCAACCATGCCCGGTCGGGCGCGCGCTCATTACCCATGGGTTACCCAGGGGTCGCGGAGGTCACCCCAGGGGCTCCGCCACGTGCCAGGACCCTGGCCAGACACTCGACGACATCCGGGTGGTAATCGCGTGCGGTGCCGAGTCTGAGCCGTTCCAGGGCCCCGAGGGCGCTGCCCGCGTCCGCGCCCGCGAGGTCGTCGTAGGCGTTCACCGCACGGACGATCCGGGCGGCCCGCGGTTGCTCCCGGTAGGGATCGGCCTGCCGCTCCACGACGACGGCGACGGCCTCGGGCACCCCCGTCCTGCGGACCACCTCGCCGCCCAAGCGGGCGATCCGGCGCTGTTCCTCCACCGGCAGGCGGGCGGTGGCACCGCCCTCGACCGGGTCGACCAGGGACAGCTGTCCGATGTCGTGCATGAGTGCCGCGTGTTCGAGGACGGTCAGTTCGGCCCCCGAGAGGCCCAACTCCCGGCCGACCGCGGCGCTGAGGGCCGCGACCCGGTGGGCGTGGCCGGGTGGGGTGCAGCCGGCGATCTCCGTGGCACGGGCGAGGGAGGCGATGGTCTGCCGGTTGACGGTGCGGACGGCCGCATAGCGCCGGAAGGAGACCTGGGTGAGGAGGAGCGGGAGGGCGAGCACGGGCAGCGCCCACAGCCCGGCGGCGGCGACGCCGAGGGCCATGACGGCGCCGGTGGCACAGACGGCGGAGCCGATGCCGAGCAGGCAGCGGAGTTGGTCGACGAGGAGGGGGCCGTACGGGAATCCCGTGCGGGCACGGAGCAGCAGGGCGGCGAGGACCGCGTCGCACAGGGCGGTCAGGACGAGCAGCAGCACCAGGAAGAGGACGTAGCCAGGCCCCTGGCCGAGGTTCTCGACGACGGCGCCCGCGTTGTAGAGGGGTGGGAAGCAGAGCGCGGCGAAGCCGACGGTGAGGACGCGTCGGGCGAGGTGGTCGGGGTCGGGGCCCCGGCCCCGGGCCACGTGCGGGACGATCCCGGCGAGGCCGGCCGCGACGACGACGGCGACGGTCTGGAGGACCCCGTGGGTGGTGGCGGCGCCGGCGCTGGTGCCGAGCAGGGCGTACGCCAGGGCTCCGGCGGCGGCGAGCGGTGCCGGTTCGCGCTCTCCGGGGGCGGCCCCCCAGCGGACGAGCTCGCCGAGGGCGACGAGGGCGCCGAAGGCGAGTGCGTTGCCGGGCTCGTCGACGCCGTGCCAGAGGGTGCCGGCGAAGCCGACGAGGCCGAGGAGGAGCGCAGCCCCGTGCACCGTCGTGACGGTGACGGCCCCGGGTCTCATGTGCGCTCCCTGGGGTGTGTGGGCAGGGGTCCGCGGGGCGGGGGCACCTGTTCGGGCCGGGACGGGGAGGGCGAGGTCTCGTCGGCGGTGGTGGCGGGCTGCCAGCCGTGTCGGTCCAGGGCGCGGACCAGGGCGGCGACCATCCGGGGGTCGAAGTGGGTGCCGGCGCAGCGCTGCAGTTCGGCGACGGCCGTGGGAACGGGGCGGGCACGGCTGTAGGAGCGGGTGGAGGTCATGGCGTCGAAGGCGTCGGCGACGGCCACCACCCGGGCGAACTCGGGGATCTGCTCCCCCTGGAGCCCGTAGGGGTAGCCGTTGCCGTCCATGCGTTCGTGGTGGTGGAGGATCGCGGACCGCGCCTCGCCGAGGAAGCCGATGCCGCGGACCATCTCGTGGCCGTACTCCGGGTGCAGTTCGATGATCCGGCGTTCTTCCGCGGTGAGGGGCCCGTCCTTGCGGAGGACGCGGGTGGGGACGCCGAGTTTGCCCACGTCGTGCAGGATGCCGGCGAAGCGGACCACGTCGAGCCGGTCCTCGGGCATGCCGAGCTCGCGGGCGATCAGCACGGAGGCGTGTCCGACGCGTTCGCTGTGCCCGCGGGTGTAGTGGTCCTTGATGTCGACGGCCTGGACGAGGGCCCGGATGGTGGCCTGGTGGGCGGCGCGCTCGCGGTGGTACTGGGCGAAGACCCAGCAGGAGATGTACATCGGGAGGAGCACGAAGAGCGCGGCGAGGGGCCCGTAGGCACTGCGCCAGAGGACGGCCATCATCAGCCCGGCGAGTCCGTGCACGGTGTGCGGGGCGAGTGCCCGGCCGAGGAGGCCGCGCCAGGCGGTCCGCAGGGGCAGTCCGTCGGCGGTGGCGCGGATGCCGCCGTCGAGTGCGGTGAGGGCCAGGCAGAAGGCGAGCGCGGCGGCCCCCGCGGGCAGCAGCGCACGGGGCAGGTCGGGGGCGGCGGGCCCGTGGTCGAGGGCGGCGGGGCCGCCGAGCAGGACGGCGGTCCGGGCCGCGCCCCAGACGGCGAGGGCGGTGGAGGCGGCCCGCCAGGCGCGGCGCGGCGCGACGGGCGGCCGGTCGACGCGGGCCACGAGGCTGCCGGGAAGGGCGACGAGCGCGGCGGCGGCGGGCGGTAAGAGGAGCGCGGCGGCGAGCAGGACGGGGAAGAAGGAGCCGACGCCCATGGGGACGGATCCGCCGAGCGCACGGCCGACGAGCCGGCAGCGGGCCGGCAGCTCGCAGAGCGCGTACAACCCGGCGAGGAGCAGGACCGTGCTCCAGGGAACGGCGGCACCGGGGCGCAGTGCGGGCAGGACGCAGGCCCCGGCGCCGAGCAGGGCGCAGCCGATGTACACGCGGGCCGCTCGCGGAATGTCGTTCACGCCCATCACGGCTGTCACGCTAGCGAGCGGAACGGCTGGGGGTGGTGGGGTGCGGTCGATTCGCACCATCGGGTGATACAAGCTGAATATCTGCGCGAGGCCGTCGCGCACCCACCACGACGGCCTCGGGTCCCCGGTGCGGAAGGGGTACCGGGGAGTGCTGCTCCTGCGTGCGCGGGAGCGCTACTCCTGCGGGGCCGACGACACCGTCGGAGCGGTCTCCGCGACGTCCTGCGCCGCCTCCGTGACGTCCTGCTCGGGCACCAGGTGCCCGGCACGGATCAGGTCGATCCGGCCCATGACCTTCGCCCGCAGGTCGGTCGGGACGTCATCGCTGCCGCAGCAACGCTTGACGAGCTTCTTCACCGCCTGCTCCAGGCCGTACTTCTCCAGGCACGGGGAGCACTCCTCGAAGTGCACCTCGAACTTGGTGCAGTCACTGTCGGGCATCTCGTGGTCGAGGAACTCGTAGAGGTGGTCCAGGACCTCTGAGCAATCCGTCTCGTGCGGCTCTCCGCAGCTCATGAGCCCGAGCCTTTCAGATCGTTCGACGACTCTCCGGCGCCCGCGGGTACCAACCCGCGGTCGCGGGCGTAGTCCTCGAGCATGCCGCGCAGCTGGCGGCGGCCCCGGTGCAGTCGGGACATCACCGTACCGATGGGTGTCCCCATGATGTCCGCGATCTCCTTGTAGGCAAAGCCCTCTACATCGGCGAGATACACGGCGATGCGGAACTCCTCGGGAATCGCCTGGAGCGCTTCCTTCACGTCGGAGTCAGGAAGGTGGTCGAGGGCCTGGGACTCGGCGGAGCGCAGGCCGGTCGACATGTGCGACTCGGCACGGGCGAGCTGCCAGTCCTCGATCTCCTCGGCAGCGCTGCGCTGGGGCTCGCGCTGCTTCTTGCGGTACGAGTTGATGAAGGTGTTGGTGAGGATGCGGTACAGCCACGCCTTCAGGTTCGTCCCCTCGCGGAACTGGTGGAAGGACCCGTACGCCTTGGCGTAGGTCTCCTGCACCAGGTCCTCCGCGTCCGCGGGGTTCCGCGTCATGCGGAGCGCGGCCGAGTACATCTGGTCGAGGAAGCCGAGGGCGTCCCGCTCGAAGCGCGCGTTGCGCTCCTCGGTCGTCTCCTCGGGGCCGTCGTCGGTCCCTGTGTCGGTCCCAGTGACCGGACCCACCTCCTCCAGCGCGGCGGCGAGTCCGAGGGCGGACCCGCTCGTTTCGGAGGATAGACGAGGAACCGCTCCGCCCGCCGCCCGAACGGGGGTGGCCTTGGGGGCGGGCAGCACTGTCCAGTCGAGGTCAGCGGCCTGCGCGCGCTCCGGGCAGATGGTCGAACCCATGCGACGGACTCCCTCTTGGTTGCTCTCACACCGACGCTCTGCACAACAGCGGCCCCCCACTCGGCATTCCCGGCCCGCGGCACGCTCCGCAACACGGCCCGGGACGCGGTGCGAAAGGCGGTGCGGAAGGGGGTGCGGAAGGGGGTCAGCGCAGGGCGGCGATCCACCCGGTGACGCCCTCGACGAGGCTGGCGAGGGCCTCGTCCTGGGTCAGCGGCGCGCGCTTGGGGACGGCGAAGCCGTGGTCGGCGTACGGAACCTCCACCAACTCGTGGGCACCGTCCGGGTACTCCGCGGGCCGCCCGAACGGGTCGTTGCCGCCCTGCACGACGAGGGTGGGCAGTCCGGTGGCGGAGAGCTCCTCGGCCCGCGAGCGCTCCGGCTTGCCCGGCGGGTGGAGCGGGAAGGCGAGCGCGAGGACGGCGCGCGCACCGAGCTCCCGACCGGTGCGGCAGACCACTCGGGCGCCGGCGCTGCGCCCGCCGGCGATCACCGGGAGGCCGGGCTTCGCCAGGACCGGCCAGAGGCCGCGCCAAGCGGAGTCGAGGGTCTTCGGCGCCGGCGCGACCTTCTTGCCGGCGACCCGCCAGGGCTGCTCGACGAGGGCGACGGTCACGCCGCGCGGGGGCAGCGCAGCGGCCAGCGCCTGGAGGTCGCGGGCCTCGACGCCGCCGCCGGCGCCGTGCCCGAGGGCGAGGACGGCCCACGGCTCCGTACCCGCGTGCCAGGTGATGCGTGCCTCGCCGGCATCGGTGGAAACGGTCTCGTACTGTGTCACGTCCCCATCCTGCCGCTCCGCCGGGCCGAAGGCGCAGAGCTCCGCCGGCCCGAAGGCTCAGAAGAGGGTGCCGACTTCCGGGCCGTCCAGTTCCGTCAGGAGTTCGGGGCCGTTGTTGCGCACGTTGCTGACGGCCGTCACCACGGGATAGGCCCGCATCAGGCCGCCCGGCGGCGGGGCGAGCAGCCCGCGCAGCTCCTCGGGATCGGTGCGCGCCGGATCGAGCCAGGCGTCCCAGCGGTCCTCGGTCAGCATCAGCGGCATCCGCGGGTGGATGTCGGCCAGTGAGCGCGGTCCCTCGGCAGGGGCGACGCCGAGCGGTCCGGTCTCGGCCTCGGTGGTGATCACCGAGCAGGTCGCCCACCAGGCGGAGGGGTGCTCCGGCGGGAGGGTCCCGTCGCGCCAGAACTCGTAGAGCCCGGCCATCGCGAAGACGGAGCCGTCCGCCGGGGTCACGAAGTAGGGCTGCTTCCGGGGCCGCTTCTTCTTCCCCTCGACCTCCAGGTCGCGCTCCGCGGCACCGGTCACCCACTCGTAGTACCCGTCGGCGGGCAGGACGCAGCGGCGCGACCGGAAGGCGCGCTTGAAGGAGGGCTTCTCGTGGACGGTCTCCGCACGGGCGTTGATCATCCGGGCCGCTCCCTCCGGTGACTTCGCCCAGGAGGGCACGAGTCCCCATTTCAAGGCGCGCAGCTGGCGAACCGGCCGGGAAGGATCCGCGTCTTTCACGGGACGTTCCAGAACGGCCCAGACCTCTTTGGTGGGAGCCACGTTCCAGTCCGGAGCCAGGGTCTCCGCCGGATCCCACTTCTCGACCCCGAAGAGGCTGACCAGGTCCTCGGGCCGTCGACTCGATGCATACCGTCCGCACATACGTGCCACACTGCCACGATCCCCGAGCTTCCGAGGAGCGGCCCGAAACATGGACCTCTTCAGCACGCAGGCCGCCCCCGCCGCGTGGGTGGCGATCGCCACCTGCGTCGCCGCCCTCGCCGTCACGGTGCCCCGTCGCGTCTGGCTCCTGGCCCGCAACGCGATCACCATCGCCCACGAGGGCGGCCACGGGCTCGTCGCCCTCGCGACCGGGCGCCGCCTGGAAGCGATCCGACTGCATTCGGACACCAGCGGACTCACGGTGAGCCGGGGCCGCCCGACCGGAATGGGCGTGGTCCTCACCCTCGCCGCCGGTTATCCCGCGGCCCCGCTGCTCGGCCTGGGCGGCGCCGCCCTGCTGGGCACCCGCCACGTCACGCTGCTGTTGTGGCTGGCCACCGCACTGCTGCTGGCGATGTTGGTGATGGTCCGCAATGCGTACGGGATCCTCACGGTCCTGCTCACCGGCGCCACCTTCCTCCTGGTCTCCTGGCTGACCCCGCCCGACGTCCAGTCGGTCTTCGCGTACGCGGTGGTGTGGTTCCTGCTCCTCGGCGGGGTCCGCCCGGCCTTCGAACTCCAGGCGAAGCGACGGCACGGCGGCACCCCCGACTCCGACGCGGACCAACTGGCGCGGCTCACCCACGTGCACCCCGGGGTGTGGCTCTTCTTCTTCCACGCCGTCTCGATCTGCTCCCTGATCGGCGGCGGGCGCTGGCTCCTGGGTTTCTGACTCCCCCGTACAGTGAGTCCATGACCGCAGCAGCTTCCGCGCACACCGACCCGCCCACCGACCTCTGGCCCGCTCCGTACGCGCGCGGCGCCGTCGACGCGACCGTCACCGTGCCCGGTTCGAAGTCGGTCACCAACCGCGCCCTGGTCCTCGCCGCGCTCGCCGGCGAGCCGGGCTGGCTGCGGCGTCCGCTCCGTTCCCGCGACACCCTGCTGATGGCGGAGGCGCTCCGCACCCTCGGCACGAAGATCGAGGAGGGCGTGGGCCCCGACGGAACCGGCGAGGCCTGGCGGATCATCCCCGCCCCGCTGCGCGGCCCCGCGACCGTGGACGTCGGCAACGCCGGCACGGTGATGCGCTTCCTGCCCCCGGTCGCGGCGCTCGCCGACGGCCCGGTCCGCTTCGACGGCGACCCCCGGTCCCACGAGCGTCCGCTGCACGGGGTGATCGACGCGCTGCGTGCGCTCGGCACCCGGATCGACGACGACGGCCGGGGCGCCCTGCCCATGACCGTGCTCGGCGGCGGCGGCGTGGAGGGCGGCACCGTCGAGATCGACGCCTCTTCCTCCTCCCAGTTCGTGAGCGCGCTGCTGCTCTCCGCGCCCCGTTTCAACCAGGGCGTCGAGGTGCGGCACGTGGGGTCCCGACTCCCCTCGATGCCGCACATCCGGATGACGGTCGACATGCTGCGCGCGGTGGGTGCGCAGGTCGACGAGCCGGAGCACGGCGGTGCCCCCGACGTGTGGCGGATCGCCCCGTCGGCCTTGCGCGGCCGGGACCTGGTGGTCGAACCCGACCTGTCGAACGCCCAACCGTTCCTGGCTGCCGCGCTGGTGACCGGCGGCCGGGTGACGATCCCGGACTGGCCGGAGCGGACCACCCAACCGGGGGACGAGCTGCGTCGGATCTTCACCGAGATGGGTGGCTCCTGCGAGCTGACCGCGGAGGGCCTGACCTTCACCGGCACGGGCCGCATCCACGGCATCGACGTGGACCTCGGCGAGGTCGGGGAGCTGACCCCCGGCATCGCGGCGGTCGCGGCCCTCGCCGATTCGCCCTCCACCCTGCGCGGGGTCGCCCATCTGCGACTGCACGAGACGGACCGGCTCGCGGCGCTCACCAAGGAGATCAACGAGCTGGGCGGTGACGTGACCGAGACGGAGGACGGTCTGCACATCCGCCCCCGCCCGCTGCACGGCGGCGTCTTCCACACGTACCACGACCACCGGATGGCCACTGCGGGCGCCGTCATCGGTCTCGCGGTCGAGGGCGTGGAGATCGAGGACGTGGCGACGACGGCGAAGACCTTGCCCGACTTCCCGACGATGTGGACCGAAATGCTCGGGGTCTGAACCATGCGGCGCTACGGCAAGCACACCGACGAGGACGACATCCGCCAGCGGCCCAACCGCAAGGGCACCCGTCCCCGCACCAGCATCCGTCCGAAGCACGAGGACGCCGTCGAGGGCATGGTCCTGACGGTCGACCGGGGGCGGCTCACCTGTCTGGTCGAGGACCGGACCGTGACCGCGATGAAGGCCCGCGAGCTGGGCCGCAAGGCCGCCGTCGTCGGTGACCGGGTCTCCCTGGTCGGCGACCTCTCCGGCGAGAGGGACACCCTGGCCCGGATCGTACGGATCGGCGAGCGCAGCTCCGTGCTCCGCCGCACGGCCGATGACGACGACCCGTACGAGCGGGTGGTCGTCGCCAATGCCGACCAGCTGGCGATCGTCACCGCGCTCGCCGACCCCGAGCCGCGACCGCGGCTGATCGACCGTTGTCTGGTGGCGGCCTACGACGGCGGTCTCGAACCCTTCCTGGTGATGACGAAGTCGGACCTGGCGCCGTCCTCGACGCTCCTGGACCTCTACGGGGACCTGGACATCCCGCACGTCGTGGTGAACCGCGAAGAGCTGTACGACGGCGGAGCGGCGGACCGGGTCAGGGAGTTCCTGGACGGTCGGGTCACGGCCTTCGTCGGACATTCCGGGGTGGGGAAGACGACCCTGGTCAACGCCTTGGTGCCGGAGGAACGCCGGCGCATCACGGGTCATGTGAACGCCGTGACGGGCCGTGGCCGGCACACCACGACCTCGGCCCTCGCGCTGCCGCTCGACGAGGTGGACGGCTGGGTCATCGACACCCCCGGCGTGCGGTCCTTCGGCCTCCACCACGTCGATCCGTCGCGGGTCATCCACGCCTTCCCGGACCTGGAACCGGGCACGGAGAACTGCCCCCGCGCCTGCAGCCACGACGAGCCGGACTGCGCACTCGACGCGTACGTGGCGGAGGGCCGTGCCGATCCCGCGCGGCTCTTCTCGCTGCGTCGACTGCTGGCCACCCGGGAGCGGCACGAGGGCGACTGACCCATCGGTGTTTGCGCCTGCTCGCCACCGGTAAGTGCATAATCGCACCAAGTGCGACGAAGCGGTCACCGATGGCGTGGGAGGCACTGACGATGGCGTGGCTGCTGGTGGTGATCGCCGGAATCCTGGAAACCGGGTTCGCGGTCTGCCTGAAGCTCTCGCACGGATTCACCCGGCTGTGGCCGACGATCGCCTTCGCGACCTTCGCCCTGGGGAGCTTCGGGCTCCTCACGCTGGCACTGCGGAAGCTGGACGTCGGCCCCGCGTACGCGGTCTGGACGGGAATCGGCGCGGCCGGGACGGCGATCTACGGAATGATCTTCCTCGGCGACGTGGTCTCCACGCTCAAGATCGTCTCCATCAGTCTGGTGATCGTGGGGGTGATCGGGCTCCAGCTCTCCGGTTCGGCGCACTGAGGGTCGATCGGCAGGGCCGGTGCGACGACGTGTCCCAGGGCGAGCCGGACGGCGAGTTCACAGGGGGCGGCCCACCGTTCACCGGCGCAGGCCGCGACCTCCGCGACGAGTTCGCCCGGAGCGGGCGGCCCGGCGTCGGCACGCCGTTGGGCGGGCACGGGGGCGGGCCGGGCGCCGGGCCGGACGGGCCGGGGGCGGGGCAGCCGCTCGTCCCAGGCGCCGGTGAGCAGCGCCCGCAGCACCGGACGGACGGCGGCGCGGGCGACGATCCACTCGGCGACGGCGACGAGCTTGCGCTCGGGCGGGCCGGGGGCGACGAGCAGGCCCCGGACGCCGCGGAGGTAGTCGTCGGCCTCCCTCCGCGCCAGGGCGCGGGCCAGTCCCTCCTTGGAGCCGAACTCGTTGTAGAGGGTCTGCCGGGAGACCCGGGCGGCGGCGGCGAGGTCGACCATCCGCACGGCGGCCCAGGAGCGGTGTGTGAGTGCGGCGAGCGCGGCATCGAGCAGGGCCTCGCGTGCGTTCGCCATCCTCACCTCCGGGAAGGAAGGGTTCTCCGCCCAGCGTCGGCAGGTGCCGACACCCTGTCAAGGGGCCGCCGTGGACGGTTCTCCGCCCGTTCCCGACTCGGGGATAGAGTGCCGACCATGGCCGACTACCACGATGATCTGCGTCTCGCCCACGTCCTCGCGGATGCCGCCGACGCGGCCACCATGGACCGATTCCAGGCGCTCGACCTCAAGGTCGAGACCAAGCCGGACATGACTCCGGTGAGCGAGGCCGACAAGGCGGCCGAGGAGCTGATCCGAGGACAGCTCCAGCGCGCCAGGCCCCGTGACGCGATCCTGGGCGAGGAGTACGGCGTCGAGGGCTCGGGGCCGCGGAGGTGGGTGATCGACCCGATCGACGGCACGAAGAACTACGTGCGCGGGGTGCCGGTCTGGGCAACCCTGATCGCGCTGATGGAGGCCGGGGAGAGCGGGTTCCAGCCGGTGGTGGGCGTGGTGTCCGCCCCGGCGCTCGGCCGTCGCTGGTGGGCGGCGAAGGGACTGGGGGCGTACACGGGCCGCAGCCTGGCCGCGGCGAGCCGCATCGGCGTGTCGAAGGTGGGCCGCCTGGCAGACGCCTCCTTCGCGTACTCCTCGCTGAGCGGCTGGGAGGAACGGGGGCGCCTCAACAGCTTCCTGGACCTCACCCGCGCCTGCTGGCGGACCCGGGCGTACGGCGACTTCTGGCCGTACATGATGGTCGCGGAGGGTTCCGTCGACATCTGCGCGGAACCGGAGCTGTCCCTCTGGGACATGGCCGCGGTGGCGATCGTGGTCCAGGAGGCCGGCGGCACGTACACGGGCCTGGACGGTCGACACGGCCCGCACAGCGGCAACGCCGCCGCGTCGAACGGCCTGCTCCACGGCGAACTGCTGAGCTATCTGAACCAGGAGGGCTGAGCGCGCCGCCGCACCACCCGAGCGCGCCTCGCACGCCCCCTTGTCGTCCCCCCTTCCCGGTGCCACTCTGAGGATCCCCCCACTTGTGAACTTGTGAAGCCGTTCTCGTTGAAGGCGGGAAGGGCTCACCCAAGGAGGTGGCTCCGTCCATGCTCGTCCGTGACGCCATGAGCACGGTGGTCCTCACCATCGGCCCCACCCACACCCTCCGACAGGCGGCCCGGCTGATGGCGGCGCGGCGCGTCGGCGCCGCCATCGTCCTCGATGCCGACGCCGGCGGGCTCGGCATCCTCACCGAGCGCGACGTCCTCAATTCCCTCGCCCGGGAACAGGACCCCGACCGGGAGGCCGCGGGCTCCCACACCACCCGTGACGTCGTCTTCGCCGCACCCACCTGGACCTTGCTGGAGGCCGCCGAGGCCATGACGCGGGGCGGCTTCCGCCACCTGATCGTCCTCGACGACCAGGGCCCGGTCGGCATCGTCTCCGTGCGCGACATCATCCGCTGCTGGATACCCGTGCACAGCATCGCCGGGTGAAGGGCGCCGGATCGGTCCGCACCCGCCCGGGAACCCGGCCGGTGCGAGCACCGGATCCATTCTGGACAAGATCCAAAACCGACTCGATTCCAAGGTCACACCCGTTCGGGGTCCGCTTGCCCCGACTGTTAGGCTGGCCCCCATGAGTGACCTGCTGGAACGCCTGCGCGGACGCGGTTGGCGCATGACCGCGCAGCGGCGTGTCGTCGCCGAGGTCCTCGACGGGGACCACGTCCACCTCACCGCCGACGAGGTCCACGCCCGCGCAGCGGCGAGGCTGCCCGAGATCTCCCGCGCGACCGTCTACAACACGCTGGGCGAAATGGTCACCCTCGGCGAGGTCATCGAGGTCGCGACCGACGGGCGCGCCAAGCGGTACGACCCCAACGCCCACCGTCCCCACCAGCACCTGGTCTGCGGCCAGTGCGGTGCGATCCGCGACGTGCACCCGGCCGGCGATCCACTGGCGGACCTCCCGGCCGCCGAGCGCTTCGGCTTCACGATCTCGAACGTCGAGGTGACCTACCGGGGCATCTGCCCGAACTGCGCGGGTACCGCCTGACCGGCAACTGCGCGGGTACCGCCTGACCGGCGCCCGCGCACACCCCGCCCCTCCGGGGCACGTCGGTGTCCGAGGAGGGGCGCCCCCCACCGCCCGATCGGTGCGACGGGGCGCGGAGGCCGTCCCCACAAGGGTGGCGGGCACGATCCCGGGACCACAACGACGGCCGGGATCATGGGCGACGGCCACGCGGGCCCCACCAACCGACTCAGGCCGAACCGGCACGACTGCGCAGTTCCGCAAGGCGGCGCAGCGCGGTCTGGCGCTCGCCCTGGAACCGTCCGACGCGGGCCTGGGTGAGGGCGGTCCAGTGGTCGACCGCCTGCCCGGCACGGTCGAGCGCTTCGCCTAAGCGGCCCCCGGCGGCCAGTTCGTCCCGCTGACGGTCGGCCTCCTCCGCCTGCCCCAACAGCACCTGGACGGGGTCCTCGGTCGACGCCGGGGCGACCTCGGCACGGGCGGCCAGTCGACGGCGGCGCGCAGCGCCGGCATAGCCGGCCAGGGCGACCAAGCCGCCCGTGAGGGCACCGGAAACGAGCTTCAGCATCAGATCATCCATGGCCGCAGTATGGACCCGCGAGCGGTTGTTTTGGAGATTGATTCTAGAAAAATATTCGAGTCGTTTACCTCTGCCTATACTCCCCCCATGGCAAAGCAGTCCCGTGGCGAGGCCACCGTCGAACGCCTCCTGTCCGCGGCACTGGAGGTGTTCGCCACGTCCGGACAGTCCGGGTTCACCGTCCAGGCGGTGACGAAGACGAGCGGGGTCAGCCTCGGCAGCCTGTACCACCACTTCGGCAGCTTCAACGGCTTGGCGGCGGCCCTGTACGGCCACTGCCTGCACGAGACGTACACGGCGGCCCTCGCCCCCCTCGACCGGGCCCGGACCGCCCGCACCGGCATTCGGGCGTTCGTGACCACGTACCTGCGCTTCATCCGGGACAACCCGGCCGTGGCCCGCTACTTGCACGGCTCGGCGTACTCCAGCTATCTGGCCGTCGACGCCGACCGGGCCCGGGGCGTCGAACCGGAGCACTTCCCCCGGGTGGCCGATCACCTCGGGCGTTGGGTCGACTCGGGCGAGATCGCCCGAGTCCCCGGCCCGCTCCTGGAGGTCCTGGTCGTCGGCCCGGTCGCGGTGGCCGCCCACCGCTGGCTGGCCGCTCCGGAGGACATCGACCTCGGCCAGGCCGCCCGGGTCCTGTCGGAGCGCATCTGGGCGTCCGTCCGGGCCGACTAGAACGCGTCCCCGGCCGGCGGCCCCGGCCGCCGCGCCGGTGGAGCGGCGGGTCGCGCTCGACCACGCCATCAGGGCCCGGATCCTAAGGATCCGGGCCCTGATGGCGTGGTAGCGGGGACAGGATTTGAACCTGCGACCTCTGGGTTATGAGCCCAGCGAGCTACCGAGCTGCTCCACCCCGCGTCGGTGAACATGACTTTACGGGACCCCCGTCACCAGCGCAAATCCGTGAACGCGGGAACCACTGCTATGCGGTCAGCTCCTGGTGGAGCGCCTCGCTCAGCCGGGCCGCCCGCTCGGCGACCTCCGCCGGCCCCAGCTCCACCGCGCGGTCGCACCAGCGACGCCCCTCCGCGAGCTCGCCGCGCCGCGCCGCGAGCAGCGCCAGCCTGAGCGCGGCCCGGCCGTGACCGGCCCGGGCCGCCCGGGTCCACCAGAGGGCGGCCTCCCGCTCGCTGCCCTCGCGGGCGAGCAGCAGTCCGAGGTTGAAGGCCCCGTTGCGACTACCGGCTTCGGCGGCCTCGCGGTACCAGCGGTCGGCCTCCGCCAGGTCGCCACGCCCGGCGGCGAGCATCCCGACCCGCACTTGGGCACGGCGGTGGCCCTGCTGAGCAGCCCGTTCGTACCACTCCTCGCACTCGGACTTCTCCTCGCGGGGCGCGCCCAGTACGGCGGGACCCGGCTCGGGGCGGCGCGCGTCGAGCACCGAGGCCAGCCGGAAGGCGGCCTCGGCGCTGCCACCGCCGGCCGCGCACCTCAGGTGCCGCTCGGCGGTCTGCTCGTCGCCGTCCCGCAGGGCGGCGATGCCGACCTGGAGGGCGGCTTCGGTGTGCCCGGCCGCGGCTGCCCGCTCGTACCAGACGAGGGCCGTGCGGTCGTCGCCGCGGCCGGCGTGGAGGATGCCCAGGTTGAAGGCGGCGTCCACGCTGCCGGCCTCGGCCGCCTTGGAGAACCAGGGCTCGGCACCGTTGGCGTCACCGGCCTGGAGGAGCAGCACGGCGAGCGCGTTGGCCGCCTCGCGGTGGCCCGCGTAGGCGGCGCGCCGGTACCACTGCTCGGCCTGGGGGATCCGGTCCTGGGCGGCGCAGAGCAGCCCGAGGTTGTAGGCACCGTTGATGTCGCCGGCGTCCATGGCGGCCCGGTACCAGCGCTCGGCGGTCTGCTGCTCGCCCCGGGCCGCGTGCAGGGCGCCGAGCGCATTGGCGGCGTTGCCGTCGCCGTCCTGGGCGGCCCGCAGCCACCACACGGCGGCGCTCTCCTGGTCGCCGGCGTCGCGCAGCAGGAAGCCGAGCGCACAGGCCGCCTTCGCCTCGCCCTCCTTGGCGGAGCTCAGGTACCAGCGGCCGGCCTCCTTCAGGTCGCCGCGGTGCTCCAGGATGGCGCCCAGGTGGAACGCCGCCCGTCGGTGACCGCGCGCGGCGGCCTGCCGGAACCACTGCTCGGCCTCGGTCGCGTCGCCCACGGGTGCGCCGACGGCACGGTCGGGAGCCACGGGACTCGCCACGGCGACGCCGGAGTGCGCGGCGGCGAGGACGCCGGGGGCCCGCAGCCGGGCACCGGTCTCGTGCGGGCCGCGAGTGGTCTCGGCGACGCGGCGCTCCAGGGAGAGGGCGAGGCGGAAAGCGGCCTCGCGGTGGCCCTGTTCCGCGGCGGCACGCAGCCAGCGCTCGGCACCGACGTCACTGCGGTGCTCCAGCAGGTCGGCGAGGGCGTAAGCGCCGAGGGCGTGCCCCTGCTCCGCGGCCTGGCGCAGCCAGTACTCGGCGGCCGGTTCGTCGCCCCGCTCGCGGTGGTGCCGGCCGAGGGCGTGGGCAGCGGGTGCGGACCCGGCAACGGCTGCGACCCGCCACCAGCCGGCGGCCTCGTCGGCATAGCCGCGCTGGTGCAGCAGGACGCCCAGGTTGTTGGCCGCGGCGCGGTCCCCCTCGGCGGTGGCGCCGCGCAGATAGGGCTCGGCGCCGTCGAGGTCGCCACGGCGCAGCAGAAGGGCGCCGAGGGCGCTCATCGAGGCGACGTCACCCTGCTCGGCGGCGCGCCGATGACGGGCCTCGGTCTCGGTCTCCGTGTCGGCATCGGCCTCGGCGGTGGTGTCGGCGACCGCACGGGCGGCTCCGACTGCCTCAATGATCTCGTCCGCGGCATTCCTGGCATGCCGCTGCACAAACCGCCCTGTCTCCAACAGAGTTGCCCTGTCCCCCATAAATACCATCGTCGCACCACCCGCAACCCGAGCACACCTGGTATACCGCAGCCAGTGAGGTCACTCAGCGTTTTGTCGACATGCCCACAGAGAGACAAGTCAAACACGACTCACGCCAACTCGCCCCCTGCCTACCGCTCTTCAGCACCCCCCGGCACGTCGACACACGACAAGGGCCCGGATCCCTATGGATCCGGGCCCTTGCCCTCTGAGTAGCGGGGACAGGATTTGAACCTGCGACCTCTGGGTTATGAGCCCAGCGAGCTACCGAGCTGCTCCACCCCGCGTCGGTGAAACCACAGTATCACGACGCTGAGTGGAAAAATCCGGAAAGCCTCAGGTCAGCTGCCTGATCCCCCCGTCTTGAGCTTCGCCCCGGCGTCCGCGGCCCGCTGCAGCGCCGTCTGGAGGTCCTCCTGGGCCTTGCCGTAGGCGGTCCAGTCACCCTTCTGCAGGGCGGCCTCGCCCGCGTCGTACGCCTTCTGGGCGTCGGCGATGGCCTGCTGCAACGCGGCATCGTTCGAGGCCGGCGGCTGGGTCGTGCCGGGCGGCTCCGTGGTCCCCGGCGGAGTCGTCGGCATGCTGGGCGCCTCCACCCCGAAGACCGCGTTGAGCGCCTTGGTGAGGTTGTCCTCGAAGACCGTGGTGTCCTTGGTCGTGTCACCGTCCGGCTGGTCCGCGTCCACGTACGACACCGCGACCTTCTTCAGGAGCGGGTAGAGCGCGTTGCGTCCCTGGGCGTACACCGGCTCCACGTACAGGAACCCGCCGTCGAGCGGCACCGTCAGCAGGTTGCCGTACTGGATGTCCGAGTCGGCGCCCTTCATGTCGCGGACGAACTGGGCCACGGACGGCAGACCGTTGAGCTTGCTCTGCACCTGGGCCGGGCCGGGCACGTCCTCGGTGACCCTCAGCAGTCTCATCCGGCCGTACTCCTTGCTGGTGGCGTCGGCGTCGACCGCCATGAAGCCGCCCAGGTTGGGCCGCCCGTTCGGCGTGAACGTCGTCGTCAGCGAGAAGCGCTGGGTGGTGTCCCCGGGCATCTTCATGCTCAGGTAGTACGGCGGGACCGCATTGCCGTCCTTGTTGGTCGGGTCGTCCGGAACCTGCCAGGCGTCCGAGCCGCTGTAGAACTGCGCCGGGTCGGTGACGTGGTAGCGGGTGAGCAGCTCGCGCTGGACCTTGAACATGTCCTGCGGGTAGCGCAGGTGCGCCATCAGGTCGGCCTTGATGGCGGACTTCGGCATGACGGTGTCCGGGAAGGCCTTCATCCAGGTCTTGAGGACCGGGTCCTGGGTGTCCCACTGGTAGAGGGTCACCGTGCCGTCGTAGGCGTCGACGGTCGCCTTGACCGAGTTGCGGATGTAGTTGACCTGGTTCTGCTGGGCGACGACCGCTCGCTGCTGGTTGCCGACGGTCAGCGAGTCGGCCGTGGTGTCGCCGAGCGTGGTGCGCGAGGCGTACGGGTAGCCGTTGGTGGTCGTGTACGCGTCGATGATCCACTGGATCCGGCCGTCAACGACCGCCGGGTAGGCGTCGCCGTCGATGGTCAGCCAGGGCGCGACGGCCTCGACGCGCTCCTTGGGCGTGCGGTTGTAGAGGATCCGCGAGCCGTCGCCGATGGCTCCCGAGTAGAGGATCTGCGGCTCGCTGAAGGCCACCGCGTATGCCGCCCGGTTGAAGGCGTTGGAGAGGCTGACTCCGCTCTTCTCCTTGTAGCTGGTGGTCTTCTCGCCGTTCTCCTCGTAGTCGAGCTCCTTCTGCGGGCCGCCCACGATCGAGTACTGGTCGGTCTTCTCGCCGTAGTAGATCCGCTGCTCGTACGTCCCCAGGGAACCGGTCGTCGGCAGCCCGGACTCGGTGAAGACCGGGGAGCCGTTGGCGTCCGTCTGGGTGCCCGCAGCCATGATCGCGCCGTAGCCGTGGGTGTAGGTGAAGTGGTCGTTGATCCAGTTCCGCTTCGGGATGCCCTTGATGTTGAGCTCACGCAGGCCGACGACGGTGTCCTGGCCGTTGTAGCGGTCCACGTCCAAGGTCGTCGGGAACTGGTAGTACTTCCGCTTCTGCTCCAGCTGCTGGAAGGTCGGCGACACGATGTTCGGGTCGAGGAGGCGGTAGCTGGCCGCCGTGTCGGCGTCCGTCCGCAGCGTCTCCTTGGCCTTGACCGACGACTTGCCCGAGTAGTTCTCGGGCTTCGTGCTGTCGATCGCGTAAGCCTTCCGGGTCGCGTCGATGTTCTTCTGGATGTAGGGCGCTTCCTTGGCCTGCTCGTTCGGCTGGACCTGGAACTTCTGCACGATCGCCGGGTACAGGCCGCCGATCAGGATCGCCGACAGCACCATCAGGCCGAAGCCGATCACCGGCAGCTGCCAGGTGCGGCGCCAGAGCGTCGCGAAGAACAGCAGGGCGCAGATCACGGCGATGCAGAAGAGGATCGTCTTGGCCGGCAGGTACGCGTTGGCGTCGACGTAGCGCAGGCCCGTCCAGTTGCCGGTGGCCTTGAAGTCGCTGGACTTCACGGCCAGGCCGTACCGGTCGAGCCAGTACGCGACGGCCTTGAGCGCGACGAAGAGGCCGAGCAGCACGGAGAGGTGGCCGGTGGCCGCAGCCGTGGCGCGCGCGCCCGGGCTGGTGATCCGCAGCCCGCCGTACAGGTAGTGCGTGAGCGCGGCGGCGATCAGCGACAGGACGGCGGCGGCGAAGCCGAACGCGAGCAGGAAGCGGTACCAGGGCAGGTCGAAGGCGTAGAACGACACGTCGAGCCCGAACTGCGGGTCCTTCTGGCCGAACCGGACCCCGTTGACCCACATCAGCCAGGTGCGCCACTGGCCGGCGGCGGAGGCGCCGGCGATCAGGGCGACCAGGGCGGCGACCGCGAGCAGTACCCACTTCTTGAACGGGGCCAGCCCCATCCGGTACCGGTCGAGGCTCTGCTGCTCCAGGGACATCGCGCTGAGCGGCGGTCGCAGCCGGTGTGCCAGCCAGATGTTGAAGCCGACGGCGAGTCCCATGAGGAGACCGAACACGGCGAAGAGGCCGATCTTGGTCCACAGGGTGGTGGTGAACACGGACGTGTATGCGACCGAGCGGTACCAGAGCCAGTCCGTCCAGAACCCGGCGAACATCACGAACGCCATGGCCAGCACGGCCAGCACCCCGAGCGTCATGAGCAGGGTGCGGGCCCGCCGGGACGGCCGACCGACTCTCATCCGTGGTCCGGACGGACCTTGGCCACGGTCCGGCATCTGGAAAGCCAACGTGCGCCCCTCGAAGTTGATGCGTCTGGAAGCAGGCCCCGCGATGGTAGAGCCCACTGATGCAACTTACTGAGGCTTTACCTAGTTCCCGACTTCCGGGGAAGAGGAGGCAGGATATTGCTCATGTCCAACCTTTCTCCCTCCGGCCCGGCGATGGCCGCGAGCCCCCTCACCCGTGCGGTGCTCGAGATCGACGAGTACGCGTCGGGCCTCGGCTGGGACCAGCCCGCCCGCCTGTTCGCCCTGGTCGACACCGCGCGCCTGCGCGCCCAGGAACCCCGGCTCGCCTCCCAGCTCGGTCTGGGCGACGACGCCACCGCCTACACCCCGATCGAGCAGGACAAGCTGCCGCGCGGCAAACCGCTCGACGAGTTCCTCGGCACGGTCGCCTGGCCCGATGCCGTGGCCGGCTGTGCCCTGACGGTGGAGCGGCTGATGCTGCCGCCGTCGGCCGAGGCACAGGTGCCGCAGGGGCTGAACGAGAAGCAGCTCGCCAAGTGGGTCGCCGCGCATCCGGACCGCCAGGAGGTCCGGATGACCGTGGCGGTGCTGCGGAACGGCACGCGCGAGGCGGCGATCCGGTTGCGCGAGAAGGACGTCGCGACCGAGGTGCTGACCGGCCCCGACCTGGTGCCGGGCCTGGCCGAGGCGCTTTCGGCGACCTTCGAGGGCTGACTGCGCGACGCAGTGGGACGCCCGGCCGGTGACCGGGCGCCCCACTGCCCGCTCGATGCGGGCGCTCAGCCCTTCGCGCAGCCGGGGAGCGAGGCCGTGTCGCCCTTGCGCAGCTTCTCCAGCGACTTCGTGGCGTCGTCGATGGTATCCACCTTGACCAGGGTGAGGCCGTCGGGAGTGTCGGCCGCCGCCGCCTCGCAGTTGTCCGCAGGAGTGAGGAAGTACTCGGCGCCCGCGTTCCGCGCGCCGACCAGCTTCATCTCGATGCCGCCGATCGGACCGACCTGCCCCTTGTCGTCGATCGTGCCGGTACCGGCGATGAAGCGACCTCCGGTGAGGCTGTCCGGGGTGAGCTTGTCGACGATGCCGAGGGCGAACATCAGACCGGCACTGGGGCCACCGACGTCGGCGAGCTTGATGTCGATCGTGAACGGAAAGACGTGATCGGTGCCTGCCTGGATGCCGACGACGGCCCGGTCGCCCTCCTGGGAGGTGGTGGTCGTGATGACGACCTTCCGGGTGACGGTGGCCTCCTCGTGGGCCTTCTCTGCGGCAGCCGCCTCCTTGGCCGGGACGATCGTGAACTCCACGTCCTGACCGGGCTTCCGCTTCGTCACCTGCTTGGCGACGTCGCCCGGCTCCTTGACCGGCACGCCGTCGACGGCCCTGACGACGTCCCCGGCGTGCAGCTTCCCCTCGGCCGGGGAGTCCTTGACGACGGTGGCGACGACGACCCGGGAGACCACCGGGATGTCGAGCTCGCCGAGGGCCGCGACCTTGGCGCTCTCCTGGGACTGGCTGAACTCCTCGGCGTTCTCCTGGCTCGACTCCTCCTCGGTCTTGCCGTCCGGATAGAGGGTGTCGTGCGGCACCACCACGGTGTCGTGGGTCAGCCACCCGTAAACGGCCTCGACGGCGTTCATCTTGTAGTCCGCACTGGTGACGCGGACCGTCGTCATGTTGAGGTGGCCGTCGGTCGGGAACGTCTCGTGACCCGAGATGTGGAGCACCGGCTCCCCCCTGGCCTCGCCGAGGGTGTTGACCGTGGGACCGGGACTCATCTTCGCGTACGGCACCGGGATCAGTACGCCCGCGATGAGCAGGCAGATCAGGACCAGGGTGGAGGCGAGCATCGTCGCGGTGCGGCGTGGCATGGAACGACAGTACGGGACCCGCCTATGGGTGCACCCCCGGGGCAGTCCGTACGAGGGCGGCCCGACTCAGCCGGACGGCGAGGTGGTGACGGCGGGGGTCGTGGCGGCCGGTTCGCGCTCGACGCGAGCGGAATCGGCGGTCGTGGCGTGGGAGCGCTCCATGGCGTCCCGGAAACGGGCGTAGCCGGCGAGTTCGGCCACGTCACCTATGGTCTTGTTCCTCGAAGCCCAGCTTCCCCATATCGCCGCGCCGACGACTGCGAAAAGCGGAATCAGCAACCAGGCCAGCGCTGCCATCCCGACCTCCCATCCCCAGTGAGTTGATCAGCAGACCGTACATCTGTGACCTCAACGCTCCCGCCTGGGGTCCGGTTACGCAAATCGGGCGTTCGGCTACGCCCCGTCGGCGCGTCGCCTTGCCGTCCCGGGGGTCGTCCCGCACACGGCAGCGGGTCGGCGCGCGGCCTCGGAGGCGCTGCACCACGGGGCAGGGGGGCGTCCTCGTACCGGGCACGATCGAATCGCCCGACCGGGTGCATGCGGACGGGCCGACCGGGCGGCGAGGCGCCGCGGCCGTCGTGGTGCGCCCGGCGGGGCGTGCGGGACGGCCCTCAGCAGGCGCCCACCCACTCCTCGGTGCCGTCCGAGAACTTCTGGTGCTTCCAGATGGGGACCTCGTGCTTGAGGTCGTCGATGAGCTTCCGACACGCTTCGAAGGCATCGCCCCGGTGCGGACAGGAGACGGCGACGACGACCGCGAGGTCACCGACGCGCAGGTCGCCCACCCGGTGGACGGCGGCCAGGGCGCGGACGGGGTGGTTGGCGACGACCTTCTCGGCGACCCTGCGCAGCTCCACCTCGGCGGTCGGGTGGCAGGAGTAACCCAGTGCGTCGACGTCCGCGCCGCCGTCGTGGTTGCGCACGGTGCCCACGAAGAGGGTGGTGCCGCCGGCGGCGTCGTCACCGACGGCCCGGAAGACCTCGTCGACCGAGAGCGGGGTGTCACGGATCGCGAGCAGCTTGATCGGGTCGTCCGCGGCCTGCTCGCCGGGGTGGTCGTGCGTCTGCGCCATGGGCCCATCGTGCCGCACGGCACCGACATCCGGTAAGGGGCCTTTCGCCCGGCGGACCGGCCCCGTGCTAGGAGGGTCCTACAAGCCCGCCCCGCGGCAACGCGCCGCCGGCTGCGGGACGGGGAGGCGGCACGGTCCGCGCGGCGCGCCCGGGGCGCCCCCACGGGTCCCGCCCGCGCCCGGCCTCCGGGCCGACGGGGCTCCTTCGGGAAAGCGTCTAGAGGCCGCGCCGCTTGCGCATCTGGCGCACCAGGGCCGCCGTACCGAGCAGCGCGACCGTCGCACCGGCCGCACCGGCCGCGGTCGCGTCCTTGCGGCCCAGGCGACGACCGGCGACGGTGTGGCGGCCCTCGACCTCCTCCAGGAGCGCGGCGAGGACCTCCTCGTTCGTCCACTTGGGGCGCCAACCGGCGTCGTGCAGCCGACCGACGCTCACCACCCAGGGGTGCATGGTGTAGGCGAGGTCGCCCGCCGGGGAGGGGGTGAGTCCGATCCGGTGGAGGCGAGCCGCGGTGCCGAGGGCGACCGCGGACGGCAGCTCCATGCGCCGGATCCCGGAGAGCTCTTCCACCTCCTCCTGCTCCAGCCACCCCTCGCAGCCGACCGCGAACTCCCCGTCGACCTTTTCGAGGGCCGCGTACTCCAGGGCGCTGACCAGGTCCTCGACGTGGCAGAACTGCCAGGTGGGCCGGGAGCCGGCGACGACGAGCAGCCGGGGGGACTCGAAGTAGCGGGTCAGCGCCGTGTCGGTGCCGCCCACCAGGACGGCGGGGCGGACGATCGTGACGTTGAGACCGGGGTGGGCGCGGGGGGCACGGCGGCCGAGCCGTTCGATCTCCAGCATGTCGCCGACGCCGGTGGCCTCCGCCGTCGCCCTGAGTTCGGCGTCCTCGGAGAGCGGGATGTCGTTGTCGGGGAGGGCCCCGTAGACCATCGCGGAGGTGCAGAGCACCACCCGGTGCACCCCGGCCGCCGCGGCAGCGGTCAGGACGGTCTGGGTGCCGCGCACGTTGTAGGCCGTCCGGGCGGCGGCGTCGGTCTCCAGGTCGAGGTCGACGGCGAGGTGCACGACGACGTCCGCGCCGCGCAGCTTCTCGGCGATGGCCGGGTCGCGCACGTCGAGGACGTGCCACTGCGCTTCGGGGACCTCGCCCCGGCGCTCGTCGATGGCGATCACGCGCCGGACCTCGTCGGAGCCGGCGAGGCGTCTGATCAGCAGGTCGCCGACGCCGGAAGCGGCTCCGGTGACCGCGACGACGGGGCCTCGCGCGGCGGACCGGGTTGAGTGGTTTCGCGCTCCGCGAACCTGTGGATCTGGGGAACTCACCGGGCGTCTCCAGCGGTTGTCTTCAGTACGGACGCGCGTGACGCGTACGGACCAGGTGTCGTCCATCCTGCCGCAGGGCACGGCTCGGCGGAGCACCGAGCCCATTTCCGGCCCGGATGTCTACGCTGGTGGTGTGCAGGGCCCGTCTGGACGGGGCCCTGGTCGGGCAGTCGCCGTCGGCAGGAGGCCGGCGGCCCTACGAGCCGAGGAAACCCGTGAGTGACACCCCATTCGGATTCGGCCTTCCGCCGGAGGAGCCGGAGAACGGCGACGAGGGCAAGAAGAAGGACCCCGCTGGAGGTGGCCAGGGGTCCGGTGGCAACCCGTTCGGTGCGAACCCGTTCGGCTTCGGCGCGCTGCCGGGCATGGGCGGCCCCGGCGGGGCGGACAACCCTTTCGCCGCGATGTTCGGCTCCCTGAACCCCAATGACCTCGGGGCGGCCTTCCAGCAGCTCGGACAGATGCTGAGCTACGAGGGCGGTCCCGTCAACTGGGACATGGCCAAGCAGATCGCCCGCCAGGTGGTGGCCCAGGGCACCCCCGACGGCATCAAGGACACGAGCGTGGGCCCGGCCGAGAAGTCCGCGGTCGAGGAGGCCCTGCGGCTGGCCGACCTGTGGCTGGACCAGGTCACCTCGCTGCCCGCGGGCGCGGGCACGGCCGTGGCCTGGAGCCGCGCGGAGTGGGTCGAGGCGACGCTGCCGGCGTGGCAGCAGCTCGTCGACCCGGTCGCCGAGCGGGTCGGCTCGGCGATGGGCGACGTCCTGCCGGAGGAGATGCAGGCCATGGCGGGCCCGCTGATCGGCATGATGCGCTCCATGGGCGGTGCCATGTTCGGTCAGCAGATCGGGCAGGCCGTCGGCGCGCTGGCGGGCGAGGTCGTCGGTTCGACCGACGTCGGCCTGCCGCTGGGCCCGGCCGGGCGCGCCGCGCTGCTGCCGCTGAACGTCGAGGCCTTCGGCAAGGACCTGGGCGTGCCCTCGGACGAGGTGCGGCTCTACCTGGCGCTGCGCGAGGCCGCGCACCAGCGCCTCTTCACGCACGTGCCGTGGCTGCGGGCCCATCTCTTCGGCGCCGTCGAGGGGTACGCGCGCGGCATCAAGGTCGACACCTCCAAGTTGGAAGAGGCGGTGGGTCAGCTCGACCCGACGCACCCGGAGCAGCTGCAGGAAGCGCTCCAGCAGGGCATGTTCCAGCCGCAGGACACCCCGGAGCAGAAGGCGGCCCTGGCCCGTCTGGAGACGGCGCTCGCGCTGGTCGAGGGATGGGTGGACGCGGTGGTCCACGAGGCCGCCAAGTCGCGGCTGACCTCGGCGGACGCGCTGCGCGAGACGCTGCGCCGGCGTCGGGCGACGGGGGGTCCGGCCGAGCAGACCTTCGCGACGCTCATCGGTCTGGAGCTGCGCCCGCGCCGACTGCGGGACGCGGCGCGCCTGTGGGCCTCGCTCACGGACGCGCGCGGGGTGGACGGCCGGGACGGCCTGTGGGAGCACCCGGACATGCTGCCGACGGCGACCGACCTGGACGACCCCGACGGTTTCGTGCACCGCGAGCACCTCGACTTCTCCGAGCTGGACAAGATGCTCGGCGAGGCGGCCAGGGGCGAGACCCCGGAGGACGGGGACGCCGAGAAGTGAGGCTGCACGACGACGCGGTCCTCGTCCTCCAGGGGTACGAGGGCCAGCCCGAGCTGCGCGAGCTGTACCTGGAGCACCTGGCGGCGCGTCCGGACGGCATGTACAAGCCGTGCACGGGCGCCCACGTCACGGCGAGCGCCCTGGTGGTCGACCCGACGCGCGGCCGGGTGCTGCTCACCCTGCACCGGAAGCTGAACATGTGGCTGCAGATGGGGGGGCACTGCGAGGAGCACGACGCCACGCTGGCCGCGGCGGCGCTGCGTGAGGGAGTGGAGGAGTCCGGCATCGACCGGCTGGCGCTGTTGCCGGGCGGGCCGGTCCGATTGGACCGGCACGAGACGCCCTGCGCCTGGCACCTCGACGTGCAGTACGCGGCGGTGGCACCGGCGGACGCGGTGGAGCGGATCAGCGAGGAGTCGCTGGACCTGCGCTGGTTCGCGTACGACGAGGTGGGGTCCGTGGCGGACGCCTCGGTGGTGCGGCTGGTGGAGGACACGCTGGCCCGCCTGTGAGGCGGAGCGACGGTGGAGGGCGGGGGCCCCCGGGGGGGCGGGGGGACCGCCCCCCCCCCGGTACTGGCGC
>NZ_JBHYMK010000062.1:0-47554 GCF_042743065.1 Streptomyces sp. NPDC058872 | reverse complement strand
GGGCCCAGCACACGACGTGTGCTGGGCCCCGCGGCGTTGGTGCTCCCGATCGTCCGCTAGGCGGACTTGCGGCTGTCGCGCGGATGCACGGCGATGTTCATGGCGCCGGAGCGCAAGACGGCCAGCCGCTCGGCGAGGACCTCCTCCAACTCCTCGCGGGTGCGCCGCTCCATGAGCATGTCCCAGTGCGTGCGTGCGGGCTTGCCCTTCTTCTCCTCGGGGCCGTCCCCGTCCACCAGGAGTGCCTGGATTCCGCAGACCTTGCACTCCCACTCCGGCGGAATCTCCGCCTCAACCGAGAAGGGCATCTCAAAGCGATGTCCCTTCTCGCATGCGTACTCCACCGCCTGGCGCGGGGCCAGATCGATGCCGCGGTCGGTCTCGTAGCTCGTCACCACGAGGCGCGTGCCGCGAAGAGCTCGCTCACTCATGAATCGTGCCTCCCGGGCTTGTCGCCCACAGGACAGATGTCGCTGTCGTCGTTATCCGGTCAACGTCCGGTCGGCGGTGAAGATTCCCGTGCCGGGTCATGCGTCGCCCGTCGTGCCGCCCCTTGTTGTACCCACCAGTGACCGTTTTGTCACATCTGGCAGCAGATGTGACCAGGTGTCTTCACTAAAGCAGCACGCAGTAACGGTCCGCCCGGCAGGCCAAACGCGTACACTACCGCCCTTTCACCGTCGCGTCTAAATGCGTTCCGGCACCGGGTTCCCCGCGGCCTCCACCGCGCGCCGCACCGGGACCCGGGCGAGCAGGGCGAAACCGACGGCGAAGAAGATCACCAGCGAGATGATGGCATCCCGATAGCTTCCGGTCAGTTGGTACGCGAGCCCGAACACTAGCGGACCCAGCCAGCTGAGTCCGCGATCGCTCATCTCGTACGCCGAGAAGTACTCCGCTTCCTTGCCGCGCGGCACCAGGTGGGAGAAGAGCGAGCGCGACAGCGCCTGGCTGCCGCCCAGCACCAGGCCGATCGCGGCCGCCAGGCAGAAGAAGAACACCGGCGAGCGGGCCGGCAGGAAGTAGCCCGCCCCCAGGATCACCGTCCAGACCGCCAGGGATCCCAGAATCGTCCGCTTGGCCCCGTACTCCCGGGCGAGTCGCCCCATCCCGAGGGCGCCCGCCACCGCGAGCACCTGGACGAGCAGCACCGCCGTGATCAGTGTGGTCTGGTCCAGCTCCAGCTCCTCCGATCCGTACAGGGAGGCCTGTGAGATCACCGTCTGCACCCCGTCGTTGTAGACCAGGTACGCGAGCAGGAAGGAGAGCGTCAGCGGGTGCCGGCGCATGTCCTTCAGAGTGGCCGACAGTTGGCGCCAGCCGCTGCCGACCGCGCCCTCGCCGGTCCTTCCCCCTTCCGGCTGCACCCGCCGGTCGCGCAGCCGCCGCAGCGGCACGAGGGCGAAGGCGCCCCACCACACGCCGGCCGAGGCCAGGCAGATCCGGATCGCCTCTCCCTCCGTGAGGCCGAAGGAGGCGTGCCCCGAGTAGAGGACCAGGTTCAGGACGAGGACCAACGCACCGGAGGTGTAGCCGAAGGCCCAGCCGCGCGAGGAGACCGCATCCCGTTCGTCGGGCTCTGCGATCTGCGGCAGATAGGCGTTGTAGAGCACCATGGAGACCGACAGCGAGGCGTTCGCCACGATCAGCAGGAAGGCGCCCAGCAGATAGCGCTCGCCCGCCAGGAAGAACATCCCCGTCGTGGCTGCCGCCCCCAGGTACGCCGCCGCCGCGAGCAGCGGCTTCTTCCGACCCGTGCGGTCGGCCACCGCGCCCACCAGGGGCATCACCAGGACCGCCACCACGATCGAGGCGGACACGGTGTAGGCGAAGAGCGAGCCCGCCCGGACCGGTATGCCCAGCGGGTGCACGAAGCCCTCGGGATCCGCCGCGGCCCGCGCCACCGAGGTCAGGTACGGCCCCAGGAACACGGTCACGACGCTCGTCGAGTACACCGAGCACGCGAAGTCGTAGAAGTACCAGCCGCGCTGCTCGCGCCGCCGCTCGGCAGGACCGGCGGCGCACTCCTCCGGCTCGGTGGTGTCAGCGGTCACGGCCGCTCCCTCTCGTTCGTCCCGTGGTCCTGGTCTCCGCCCGAGCCCCCGTCACGGGGAGGTGCGGGCTCAGACCCACCCGCCGCGCCCGGCCAGCACCGAGCGCAGCGTCTCCAGATGATCGGTCATGATGCCATCGACCCCCAGGTCGAGGAGAGAGCTCATCCGGGCCGGATCGTTCACCGTCCACACGTGGACCTGGAGCCCGCGTGCGTGCGCCTCCCGCACGAACCGCCGGTCGACCACCGGGACCCCGCCCTGGCGCTCCGGGACCTGCGCCGCCACCGCCCCGGCCCGCACGGCCGCCGGGATGCCCCACGAGCGCAGCCGCAACCCCACCACCCCCCTGACCCCGTACGAGGTGGCGAGGCGGGGGCCGGCCAGGCGCTGGGCCCGCGCCACCCGTGACTCGGTGAAGGACCCGATGCAGACCCGGTCCCAGGCGTCCGTCCTGCGGATCAGGTCCACCAGCGGCACCAGGGCCGACTCCGCCTTGAGGTCCACGTTCCAGCGGGCCTCGGGAAACTCCTCCAGGAGGTCGGCGAAGAGCGGCAGCGGCTCCGTGCCGGCCACCCGGGCTTCCCGCACCGCGGCCCACGGCAGGTCCCCGATCCGGCCCGAGGCGTCCGTCACCCGGTCGAGCGTCGGGTCGTGGAAGGCGACCAGTGCCCCGTCGGACGTCGTGTGCACGTCGGTCTCGAAGTAGCGGTAGCCCGCGGCGGCGGCCCGGCGGAAGGCGGCTGCGGTGTTCTCCAGGCCGTTGGCCGTGCCGCCGCGGTGGGCGAAGGCGAGGGGGCCGGGATGGTCGAGGTAGGGGTGGAGTACACGAGTCACGGGCGCAGTATGGCGCCTTCCGGTGACGGCGCGGCGACCGAGGTGCTGCCGGAGCCCGGCTCCGGGACGGCGAACCGGCGCAGGAAGAACTGGGCGAGCGGCCCGATCGCGAGCGCGTAGAACACCGTGCCGACGCCGACCGAGCCGCCGAGCAGGAAACCGGTGGCGACCACCGCCACCTCGATCGCCGTCCGCACCAGCCGCACCGACCGTCCGGTGAGCCGGTGCAGGCCGGTCATCAGGCCGTCCCGGGGGCCGGGGCCGAACCGCGCCGCGATGTACAGGCCGGTCGCGACTCCGTTGAGGACGACGCCCAGCACCAGCAGCGGCACCTGCTCGACCAGGCCGTCGACGCCCGGCACCAGGGCCAGGGTGCCGTCCATCGCCAGGCCGACCACGAACACGTTGGAGACGGTGCCGAGCCCGGGACGCTGCCGGATCGGGATCCACAGCAGCAGCACCACCGCGCCGACGACGATCGAGACCACGCCGATGGTCAGACCGGTCTTCTCGGCCAGGCCCTGGTGGAGCACGCCCCAGGGCTCCAGGCCCAGCCCGCTGCGCACGAGCAGCGCCGAACTGATGCCGTACAGCGTCAGACCGGCGTAGAGCTGGACGAGCCGACGGGAGAGGTGCCGGCCCCGGAGGCCGGAGGTGGTGGACAAGGTGCTTCCCCCTGAGGTGGTGACAGTGGACTGACTCATGACACTCTGTGGCTGTGGTTCTGGTGTCAACCATGGCCAATCCGAGGAAGGTGGACTGATTTTCATGGCTCAGTGGACTTCGGCGGTGGGCCCGGCTCAGCTCGCCCGGCAGCTCCAGGCCCAGCAGCCCCGGCCCGCCGGCCCGGGGGCCCGCAAACCGCCCGCCTACCGAGCCCTGGCCGACGGCATCCGACTCCTCGTCCTGGAAGGTCGGGTTCCGGTCGCCGCCCGCCTGCCGGCGGAGCGGGAACTCGCCCAGGCCCTCACCGTCAGCCGCACCACGGTCGCCGCCGCCTACGAGGCCCTGCGCACCGAGGGCTTCCTGGAGTCACGGCGCGGCGCCGGCAGCTGGACCGCCGTGCCGGCGGGGAACCCGCTCCCCGCGCGCGGCCTCGAACCACTGCCGCCCGAGGCGCTGGGCTCGATGATCGACCTCGGCTGTGCGGCGCTGCCCGCGCCCGAGCCCTGGCTCACCCGGAGCGTCCAAGGGGCCCTGGAGGAACTGCCGCCCTATGCCCACACGCACGGGGACTACCCGGCCGGGCTTCCCGCGCTGCGGCAGATGCTGGCCGACCGCTACACCGCGAGCGGGATCCCCACCATGCCCGAGCAGATCATGGTCACCACCGGCGCGATGGGGGCCATCGACGCGATCTGCCACCTCTTCGCGGGGCGCGGGGAGCGGATCGCCGTGGAGTCGCCCTCGTACGCCAACATCCTCCAGTTGATGCGCTCGGCCGGTGCCCGCCTGGTGCCCGTCGCCATGGCCGAGGGCCTCGACGGCTGGGACCTGTCCCGCTGGCGGCAGGTGCTCCGGGACGCGGCGCCCCGCCTCGCGTACGTCGTGGCCGACTTCCACAACCCCACCGGCGCGCTCGCCGACGAGGACCAGCGACGGCACCTCGTGGAGGCGGCCCGTTCGGCCGGCACGGTGCTCGTCGTCGACGAGACCATGACCGAACTGCATCTGGAGCACGACCTCCAGATGCCGCGACCGGTCTGTGCCTTCGACCCGGCGGGCTCCACCGTCCTCACGGTCGGTTCCGCGAGCAAGGCGTTCTGGGCGGGCATGCGCATCGGCTGGGTCAGGGCCGCACCCGATGTGATCCGTTCCCTGGTGGCCGCGCGCGCCTACGCCGACCTCGGCACCCCGGTGCTGGAACAGCTCGGCGTCAACTGGCTGATGCGGACGGGAGGCTGGACGGAAGCCGTCGGCCTCCGTCGGGACCAGGCCAGGGAGAACCGCGACGCGCTCGTCGCCGCCGTCCGGCGGGAGCTCCCGGAGTGGGAGTTCGTGGTGCCGCGCGGCGGCCTGACCCTCTGGGTCCGCACCGGCGGCCTGTCCGGTTCGCGCCTCGCGGAGGTGGGCGAGCGGGTCGGCGTCCGCGTTCCCTCCGGTCCGCGCTTCGGCGTCGACGGCGCCTTCGAGGGTTTCGTCCGGTTGCCCTTCACGGTCGGCGGTCCGGTCGCCGACGAGGCGGCCGTCCGACTGGCCGCCGCCGCACGCCTGGTCGAGTCGGGTGCCGGTGGGGGAGCGGAGCCGCCGCGGTCGTTCGTGGCCTGACGGACCCGAGGGCGGTGGGGCCGCGCACCTGCGCCGCGGGGGGGGTGGGGGGCCGGCGCCCCGGGGGGGGGGGGGGCCGCCCCCGGGGGGGGCCCCACCGCCCTCCGGTCGCTCCGGGCTCAGCCCTCCGCCGGGACCGGCGCGAACGGGGCCGGTCCGGGGTCCGCGTCGGCGTGGGTCGCCGGGGCCGGTTCGGAGACCGCGGGAACCTTTTCGAGCACCGGGGCCGTCGTGATCGCGAGCCGCTCCGGCAGGAGCTCCAGGACCGCCCGGCGGTGCGCCTCGCCCGTCGCCTCGTCGTAGGGGTCGGGGGTGGCCGGGACCTGGAGCCGGAGCACGGGGCCGACGCCCAGACGTGCGTAGCCGCGGCCCGCCGGGACCTCGGGCGTCGGCGTGGTGTGCGGCTGTGTGCCGAGGACGGCCGTGATCTGCTCGGGCGCGGCGGGGCCGAGCACGATCCGGGCCCTCGTGTGGGTCCGCACCGCCTCGCCCAGCGTGTCCGTGCTGTCGAACTGCTCCGCCACCACCACCGTGACCTGCGCCGCGCGTCCGTGTTGCAGCGGGACCCGGAGCAGTTCCTGGGGGTCGGGGCGGCCGTCGGCGGCGGCCAGGTGACCGAGGACGCTCGGCCGGTCGAGCAGGACCCACAGCGGGCGCCGGGTGTCCTCGGGTGCGGGCAGGCCGGCCTGTCGGGCCCGGTTCGCGGCGATCAGCCGTCGTTCCGTCTCGTGCGCCGCCCATTCCAGGCTGCTGAGGGCGCCGGAGAGCCCGCACTCGACGGCGAGGACCCCGGCGCGGCCGGTCAGACATGCGTACTCGCCGGTGCCGCCGCCGTCCACGACCAGGACGTCCCCGTGCGGGAGGGCCTGGAGGGCGATCGAGCGGAGCAGGGAGGTGGTGCCGCTGCCCGGCTGTCCGACGGCCAGCAGGTGCGGTTCGGCGGAGCGGGGACCCGTCCGCCAGACGACGGCCGGCGCGTCCTCCGCGCCGTTCGTCGAGACCACGGGGACGGTCCGTTGCACGGCGTCGGCGTCGGTGAAGCCCAGGACGGTCTCTCCCGGCGCCGTGACGAAGCGCTGGGCGGCGATGGTGGTGGGCAGGGCGGGAAGCACGTTCATGACCAGGCGGTTGCCCTCCTCGTCCCAATCGAAGCGGTACTCGCGGCCGCGCCCCGACTTGGCGTGCAGCAGCTGCTCGATCCGGGCCCGGGCGGCCGGCTCGCCGTCCGTGAAATACGGGGGGTAGGCGATCCCCAGTCGGGTGAGCCGCCCGTCCTCGTCGAAGGAGTAGTCCCCGAAGGCACCGCTCCACTCGCCGCCGTGGGCGAAGAGCGGGGAAGGGTCCTCGGGGACCGAGAAGTACGGCACGAGGGCCTCGTACAGGCCCTTGAGCCGGGCGGCTTCCGCGTCGTCCGGCCCGGTCTTCACCACCGGGCGCTCGCGCCCCTGCCATGCCGCCGCGGCCATGAGCGCGACGAGGGCGAGGAGCGGCCCGTACGGCACGAGGGCGAGCGTCAGGACGCAGGCCGCGACCAGGAACAGCGTGGGACCACGCCGCTCCTTGGGGGTCGCGGCCCACTTGGCGCGCGCGGTCGCGGCCAGCTTCCGCAGACCACGGGAGACCGTGATCAGCGGATGGAGCACGTCGGTGGCGCTGTCGGCGGCCGTGCGTGCGATCTCTCGACTGCGAGCGATCTGCGCGCTGCCGCTGCTCAGAATGCGGGGGAGTGGTCGCCGGGCCACGTCGGACTCCTGAAGTGGTGGAAGGGACGGAAGGGCGTCAGAACTTGATCCCGCCCAGCAGGCCGGCGAGGCTCTGACCGCCCGCCGTGATGCTCGGGGCGATGGCGGTGCCCGCGAGGTAGAAGCCGAACAGCGCGCAGACGAGGGCGTGCGAGGCCTTGAGCCCGTCCTTCTTGAAGAACAGGAAGCAGATGATGCCGAGCAGGACCACGCCTGAGATGGACAGGATCATTGGGTGTTCTCCTGGTTGAGGGGACAGTCACCATGAGTCCTTCCAGGTTCACAGCAAGTATCTATGTGACTAAAGGTGCAAGTGGGTGAAAAAAGGGTGATTTCACTTGACCGGCCGACGGTGGGCACCGCGTCGGGTGGCGAAATGTCCGATGTCCGCTAGGGATGCCCCGGGGGTGAGATGTCGTGATCTTTGCCTCGGCCGGGCAGGGTCATGTCGCCGGGCGGGCAGTACCCTGTCGATTCACTCGTACGGCCGCGCTTGCCGTGCGCAGGTCAACATTGCAGGAGAGAGGCGGTTCCACCCGATGAGCGAGACTCCGGACCCCGAGGTCATCGAGTTGGCGTCGAAGGTCTTCGACCTCGCGCGCACCGGTGACGCCGAGGCCCTCGCCGCCTACGTCGACGCCGGCGTTCCGGTGAATCTCTCCAATGACAAGGGCGACACCCTCGTCATGCTCGCCGCCTACCACGGCCACGCCGACGCGGTGGCCGCCCTGCTGGAACGCGGGGCCGGGGCCGACCGCGCCAACGATCGCGGCCAGACCCCGCTCGCCGGCGCCGTCTTCAAGGGCGAGGGCGCCGTGATCCGCGCCCTGCTCGCCGCCGGCGCCGATCCGGAGGCTGGGACTCCGTCCGCGGTGGACACCGCTCGCATGTTCGGCAAGGCCGAGCTCCTGGAACTGTTCGGGACCAGGTGAACGGCGACTGAACCCCAGGTGGGAGCTGCGTCGTAAATGTGGTCGCGGTGGCGAAATGGGTGGGTCATCATGACGACGAGCCCGGCTGACCGGGCCACGGACGAGAGGCTGAGGAACATGGTCACTGGCAGGCGAAGGACGACGGGCGGCCCGGAATGTTGCCGCACGGCCTAGGCGTGAGGGCGACGAAACGCCCGACCGGGCTCCCCCCGGTCTTCCCTGGTCGTGTCGACAGCTTGATGTGAGGCGTCTTCCCATGTTCGATCCAGTCATAGCGCCGAGCGGCACCCTGCTCGGCCTGCTGCAGCGAGGCCGCGGCGACGGCACCCTGCACGCGCTTGCCGCGCCACGCGCCGAGGCCCTCGCGGCCCTCAACCACTGCGTTCTCGACGACCCCCGCCACGACTGGCAGGTCGAGAACCGCTCCCTCTACTACGCCCGTCTCTACCTGGACCTCCACGGGGGCCTGGAGGCGATCGAGGCGCACCTCTTCGGTGCCGAGGACCACCTCGACACCGAAGAGAACCGGACCGGGCTGGCCCTCGCCGTCCTCGGGCACCTCGCTTCCTACGGGCGGCAGGACGCCCTGCTGCTGCTCCGGCGGTACGCGGCGACCGGCACGAACTGGGCCTGGGCCCTGGACGAGCTGGCCCTCCGCGACGACGACGCGGGACTCAGGGCCCTCGCCCCGTCCGTGCTGGCCCGCTTCCCGGCCGACCCGGAGGGCGACGCCGAGCTCGCGCGCACCGTCCGCGACGCCTACGAGCCCCGCCCCTGGCGGCTCTGGGCCGAAGACCGGCGCGAAGCCATCGGCACCCGGGTCAGGGCAGCCCGGGAACAAGGCTCCTTCGACCGCTGGCAGCGCCAGATGCGCCCCTCCGGGCCCCGCCCCGGGTGGAGCGTCCGCGCCGTCCTCGACTGGGCGCAGGAAGGACACGAGCGCGGGGCCGACCTCCACGGCCCTGCCGCCCGCTGCCTGACCGCCGTTGCCGGACCCGAGGACCGGCCCGAGATCCTCGCCGCCGCCCGGCACGGTGCGACGGGGGCCCGCGGCGCGGCCCTCCACCACCTCGCCGAGCAGCGGGACCCGGCCGTCCTCGACCTCGTGGAGTTCGCGGCCGACGGCGATTCGCACGAGGTCGCCGCCGTCGCCGTCGCCGCCTACCGGAGGACGTGCGGCGAGGACGCCGTCGCCCGCGCCCGCACGTGGATACGACGCACCGACGCCCTCGGGGTCGCGGCGGCCGAGGTCCTCGCCTGCCGCGGCACCGCCCAGGACTCGGCACTCGTCCTTGGCGCCCTGCGCGGCACCGTGCGCTCCGCGGGCCCCGACGCCCCCGAGCTCGCCTGTCTCGTCGACGGCGCGGGTCGTCTCGGCGTCGCCTGTGCCGCGCCCGTGCTGCGCCACGTCTACCGCGAGACGACCTCCTCCCAGCTCCGCGGACGAACGGCCCGCGCCCTCGCCGCCACCGACCCCGCCTTCGCGACGGGCATCGCCGTCGAATGCCTGTGGGACTGCGAGGAGAGCACCCGGGAACTGGCCGCCCTGCACGCCGAAACCGGTGACGCACGCGTCGCCGAACGACTGCGCCGCCTCGCCACCGACCCGGCAGAGGAAGTCGAGGTCCAGACGGCGGTGCGCAACCGGATAGGGCCGGACCTCCAGGTCTGACCCGGCCCGGAACAGCGACGGGTCCGACCACCCCCTCCCGGCCCGACCCCACGCATCCGAGCCACCCGCGACCCGGCTCCCGGCCCGGCACGGGCCGCGGCGGCGCACCCCGCCGACCGCGGCCCCGCCGCCGGGAGCCGGTCCCGTCTCCCGGCGGCGGGGGAAACGCTCACGGGACGTTCCCTCCCCGTCCAGATCCCCGTCGGCCGGGACACTCCGAAGGCGACGACAACACCCGTATGCGTGTCGTCATCGTCACCGAATCCTTTCCCCCCGACGTCAACGGTGTGGCGCACTGCGCCCTGCAGACCGCGCGCCACCTCGTCCGGCGGGGGCACACCCCGCTGGTCATCGCCCCCGCCGTCGCCGACCAGGAGGCAGCCGCCGAGGCCGAGGCCGACGCCCCCTGCCCGGTCGTCCGGGTGCCCTCCCTCCCTCTGCCCGGCTACCCACAGGTGCGGGTCGCCCTGCCCAGCCGCCGGGTCGCCGCCGCCATCGCCGCCCACCGCGCCGACCTCGTCCACCTCGCCGGTCCCTTCGTCCTCGGCGTCCGCGGCATGACGGCCGCGGCCCGGCTCGGCATACCCGCCGTCGCCGTCTACCAGACCGACCTCGCCGGCTACGCCCGCACCTACGTCGGGACCGGCGAGGGCGCCGCCTGGCGCCGCCTCCGGGCCGTGCACGGAGCCGCCGACCGCACCCTCGCCCCCTCCTCCGCCGCCGTGCGCGACCTGGAGGCCCACGGCATCGGTCGCATCCGGCTCTGGGGGCGCGGAGTGGACACCGTCCGCTTCCACCCCGGACTGCGCGATCCCGCCCTGCGCCGCGAACTCGCCCCCGACGGAGAACTCCTCCTCGGCTACGTGGGGCGCCTCGCTCCGGAGAAGCGGGTGGACCTGCTCGCCGCGGCCTCCGCCCTGCCCGGCGTCCGGGTCGTGGTCGTCGGGGACGGACCGAGCGGACCCGCCCTGCGCACCGCCCTCCCGGGCGCCCGGTTCCTGGGCCGCCGCACCGGGACCGACCTCGCCCGGATCTTCGCCTCGCTCGACGTCTTCGCCCACACCGGCCCGCACGAGACCTTCTGCCAGACCGTCCAGGAGGCCATGGCCAGCGGGGTGCCCGTCATCGCCCCGGCCGCCGGCGGCCCCCTCGACCTGGTCGACCACGGACGCACCGGACTCCTCGTACCGCCCGGCGACCCGGACGCCCTCTGCGGAGCCGTCGCCGCGCTCGCCGCCGATCCGGACGCCCGCGCCGCGTACGCCCGCACCGCCCGCACCACCGTCGAGGGCCGCAGCTGGGAGGTGCTCGGCGACGAGCTGATCGGCCACTACCTGGAGGTGCTGCGCGAGCGGACGGCGGTGGCGGCGTGAACGACGTCCGCACCCACGACCGCCCCGTCGTCACGAGCACCGACCGCGACCGCACCGGACTCCGGATCGTGCGGCTCGCGAACTTCGTCACCCCCACCTCGGGAGGTCTCCGCACCGCCCTCGAACGACTCGGCCGCGGCTATCTGGCAGCCGGCCACCGACCCGTGCTCATCGTCCCCGGCGACGCCGAGGGCGACCGCGACACCGAGCAGGGCCGGGTCATCACCCTCCCCGGCCCGGCACTGCCCGGGACCGGCGGCTACCGGGTCCTCGCCGACCGGCGCCGGCTCCGCCGCCTCCTCGACGGGCTCGCCCCCGACCGGATCGAGGTCTCGGACCGCACCACCCTGCGGTGGACGGGGGAATGGGCGCGCCGCGCCCGCGTGCCCGCGGTGATGGTCTCCCACGAAACCGCGGACGGGGTGCTGCGCGCCTGGGGGGTGCCGCCCGCCTTCGCGGCCGGCACGGCCGACCGGCTCAACCGGCGCACGGCGTGGGCCTTCACGCGGATCGTCTGCACGACGGCGTGGGCGGAGCACGAGTTCGTGCGGATCGGGGCGCGCAACGTCGTGCGGGCGCCGCTCGGGGTGGACCTGGACCGCTGTCGGCCCGGCCGCCGCAGCACCGCACTCCGGGCCCGGTACGCCGACGGCGCACGGGTGCTGCTCCTGCTCTGCTCGCGCCTCTCGGTCGAGAAGCGACCGGTCGCGGCCCTGGACGCACTGGAGGAGCTGCGGGGCGCCGGGATCGCGGCGGCACTGGTGGTCGCGGGGGACGGGCCGCTCAGGGCCGCGCTGGAACGACGGGCGGGCGAACGACACCTCCCCGTGCGCTTCCTCGGGCACGTCGCCGATCCGGAAGCGCTCGCGGACCTCCAGGCGGCGGCCGACGTGTGCCTGGCCCCGGGGCCGGCGGAAACCTTCGGTCTCTCCGCCCTGGAGGCCCTCGCCTGCGGCACCCCCGTCGTCGTCAGCGCCTCCTCCGCCCTGCCCGAGGTCATCGGCACGGCGGGGGCCGGCGCCGTGGACCAGCCGGCCGCGTTCGCCGCTGCCGTCCGAGGGATCCTCGCGGTCCCCGAGGACGTGCGCCGTCGGACCGCACGCGCCCGCGCGGAAGGCTTCGGCTGGGACCGCTCCGTCGACGCCTTCCTGCGCGCCCACGACGCCCTCCCGGGCTCCCGACCGGCCGTTCCCGCGGAGGCCCGATGAGGACCGGGAAACCGGCCGGCGCGGCCGTGGGAACCCCGCTTCCCTCTCCGGTAAGCGGGGTCCGCGCCCCGCAACCCCTCGCCGTCCCCGTGGGCGCCCCGGCAGCACCGCGGGGAACCCCCGCCGGCGCGCCGACGGCCGTCGCGCCCCGGGCCCCGAGGGCCGGAACGCCGACGCGCGCAGCCGGGCCGGTCCGCTTCGTGGCGCTCGGGGACTCCTTCAGCGAGGGGGTCGGGGACCGCGTGGACGGGGAGTGGCGGGGATGGGCCGCACTGCTCGCCGAGGGGCTCGCGAGCGGGGGAGAACCGACGGAATTCCTCAACCTCGCCGTCAGCGGGGCCCTCAGCAGTGACGTCGCCGACCACCAGGCCCCCCGCGCCCTGGCCTTCCGGCCACACCTCGCCTCCGTGGTCGTCGGGGTCAACGACACCCTGCGCCGCACCTTCGACATCGGTCTCCTCGCCCGCCGACTGGACCGGGTCTGCGCCGACCTCCACGCCCTCGGAGCCGTACTCCTGACGGCCTGCCTCCCCGATCCCGGCAGGATGCTCGGCCTGCCCCCGCCCCTGGCCCGCCCGCTCGCCCGCCGCCAGCGCTCCGTCAACGCGGTCGTGCACGCCCTCTCCGCCCGGTACGGCGCCCTCCACCTCCACCTCGCCGAACCCGCCTGGACCGAGGACCGCACGCTGTGGAGCGCCGACCGGCTGCACCCCGGCGAACGCGGCCACCGGGCCGTCGCCGCCGACTTCCACCGGCTGCTCGCCGCCCGCGACCTCGCCTCCGGCGCGCCGCCCGAGACGGAACCCGCCCAACCCCCGCCGACCCGCACGGAAGCCCTGCTCTGGCTCGCCACGGCAGGAACCGGCTGGGTCCTGCGCCGCAGTCGGGACCTGCTTCCCCAGCTGCTGCTGCTCGCCGGCGCCGAACTGCGCCACTGGGCGACCGGCACCGGCACGGCGCCCCTCGACGCCCGCGCGGACGATGCGCTCGCGGAGGCGCTCGCGGCCACAATGAGGAGATGAACGGGCGCTGGGAGTTCTGGGTCGACCGGGGCGGCACCTTCACCGACGTCGTCGGGCGACGGCCCGACGGCCGGCTCGTCAGTCGCAAGGTGCTCTCCCACGACCCCTCCCGCCGGCACGACGCCGCCGTGGCCGGCATCCGCCTCCTCCTCGGGCTGGGCCCCGACGAGCCCGTCCCCGCCGACCGGGTCGCCGTGGTCAGGATGGGCACCACGGTGGCCACGAACGCCCTGCTGGAGCGGCGCGGGGAGCCGACCGTGCTCCTGATCACCGAGGGGTTCCGCGATGCCCTGCGCATCGCCTACCAGAACCGGCCCCGGCTCTTCGACCGCCACATCGTGCTGCCGGAGGCGGTGTACGAGCGGGTGATCGAGGTGCCCGAGCGGATGGACGCCCACGGCCGCGTCCTCCGCCCGCTGGACGGGGCGGCCGTCGCCGGGGCACTCGCCTGCGCCCACCGGGACGGCCTTCGCTCCGCCGCCGTCGTCCTGCTGCACGGCTACCGGAACCCCGAGCACGAGACCGGGGTCGCGGCGGCGGCCCGCGCCGCCGGATTCACCCAGATCAGCTGCTCGCACGAGGTCAGCCCGCTCATCAAACTCGTCCCGCGCGGGGACACCACCGTCGTCGACGCCTACCTCTCACCGATCCTGCGCCGCTACGTCGACGAGGTCGCCCGCGAACTCGCCGGGATCCGCCTGATGTTCATGCAGTCCAACGGCGGACTGCGGGAGGCCGCCCACTTCCGCGGGAAGGACGCCGTCCTGTCGGGGCCGGCGGGCGGCGTCGTCGGCATGGCCCGCACCTCGGTCCGGGCCGGGCACGACCGGGTCATCGGATTCGACATGGGCGGCACCTCCACCGACGTGTCGCACTACGCGGGTGCCTTCGAGCGGGAACTCGGCACCCAGGTCGCCGGGGTCCGGATGCGGGCGCCCATGATGAGCATCCACACCGTCGCGGCGGGCGGCGGTTCGGTGCTCCACTACGACGGACGCCGCTACCGCGTCGGCCCCGATTCGGCCGGTGCCGTCCCGGGCCCCGCCTGCTACCGCCGCGGCGGACCGCTGACCGTGACCGACGCCAACGTCATGCTCGGACGCATCCAACCCGACCACTTCCCCGCCGTCTTCGGGGCCGGCGGGGACCAACCCCTCGACACCGAGGTCGTGCGGGAACGGTTCACGGCCCTCGCCGCGGAGGTCGGCGGCGGCCGCACCCCCGAGGAGGTGGCCGCCGGCTTCCTGGAGATCGCCGTCCTCAACATGGCCAACGCCGTCAAGAAGATCTCCGTCGAACGCGGCCACGACGTCACCCGGTACGCCCTCACCAGTTTCGGCGGCGCCGGGGGCCAGCACGCCTGCGCCGTTGCCGACGCCCTGGGCATCGACACCGTCCTCGTCCCCCCGCTGGCCGGGGTGCTCTCCGCCTACGGCATCGGACTCGCCGACGCCACCGCGATGCGCGAACGGTCCGTCGAGGCGGAACTCGACGCCGACGGGACCCCCGCACGGTTGACGGCCCTCTGCGCCGAACTCGCCGACCGCACCCGGGCGGAGCTGCGCGCCGACGGATTGCCGGACGAGGCGATCACCACCCGTGCGCGCGTGCTCCTGCGCTATGCCGGCACGGACTCCGGACTTCCGGTCGACCTGGCTCCTCCCGACGGACTGAGAGCCGCGTTCACGGCCGCCCACCGTGCGCGATACGGCTTCACCCTGGACCGGCCGCTCGTCGTCGAGACCGTCGTGGTCGAAGCCGTGGGCGCCGCCGGACCGCACGCCCCCCTCCACGTGGACACCGCGGAACGGGCCGGTCCCCTCACCCCCCTCGCCACCGTACGGATGCACAGCGCCGGCGCACCCCGCACCGCCCCGCTCCACCGGCGCACGGACGTGAGGCCGGGCGACGACATCGACGGGCCCGCGATCCTCGCCGAGGAAGACGCGACGACCGTCGTCGACACCGGCTGGCGGGCCACCGCGACCGACGGGGGACACCTCGTGCTGCACCGCGTCGTCCCCCGTCCCCCGCGTGCGGCCGCGGGCACGGACGTGGACCCCGTCCTCTTGGAGGTTTTCAACAACCTCTTCATGTCCATCGCCGAGCAGATGGGCGTCCGACTAGAGAACACCGCACAGTCCGTCAACATCAAGGAACGCCTCGACTTCTCCTGCGCCCTCTTCGACGCGGAGGGGAACCTGATCGCCAACGCGCCCCACATCCCGGTCCACCTCGGCTCCATGGGGGAGTCCATCAAGGAGGTGCTGCGCCGCCGCGGGGACGACCTCCGCCCCGGCGACGCGTACGCCGTCAACGACCCCTACCACGGCGGCACCCACCTCCCCGACGTCACCGTCGTGACCCCGGTCTTCAGCGACGCGGGGGACGAGCTGCGCTTCCTCGTCGCCTCCCGCGGCCACCACGCCGAGATCGGCGGCATCACCCCCGGCTCCATGCCCGCCTCCAGCCGGACCGTCGACGAGGAGGGCGTCCTCTTCGACGACTGGCTGCTCGTCCGCGGCGGACGGCTGCGCGAGGCCGAGACCCGCGCCCTGCTCACCGGTGCCCTCCACCCCTCCCGGGATCCCGACACCAACCTCGCCGACCTGCGCGCCCAGATCGCCGCCAACGAGAAGGGGATCGAGGAACTGCGCCGCGCCGTGCAGGAGTTCGGGCTCGACGTCGTGCAGGCCTACATGCGGCACGTCCGTGCCAACGCCGAGGAGTCCGTGCGCCGCATCGTCGGGCGCCTCGACGACGGCGCCCATCGCTACGAGACCGACGGCGGCGCGGTCATCCGGGTCGCCGTCCGCATCGACCGCGAACGACGTTCCGCCGTGCTCGACTTCACCGGCACCTCCCCCCAACTCCCGGGGAACGCCAACGCGCCCACCGCCGTCGTCACGGCGGCCGTGCTGTACGTCTTCCGCACCCTCGTCGACGAGGACATCCCCCTCAACAGCGGCTGTCTGGAACCCCTGGAGATCAGGGTCCCGTCCGGATCCATGCTCGCCCCCGTGTTTCCGGCGGCCACCGTGGCGGGGAACGTCGAGACCTCCCAGGCCGTGACCGGGGCGCTCTACGCGGCCCTCGGGGTCCAGGCCGAGGGGTCCGGCACCATGAACAACGTCACCTTCGGCAATGCCCGCGTCCAGTACTACGAGACCGTCGCGAGCGGCTCCGGCGCAGGGAAGGGCTTCGACGGTGCCGACGCCGTCCAGACCCACATGACCAACTCCCGCCTCACGGACCCCGAGGTCCTGGAAGTGCGCCACCCGGTCCGGGTCGACGCCTTCGCGGTGCGGGAGGGCAGCGGCGGGGCCGGCCGCTGGCACGGGGGCTGCGGGGTGGAGCGGCGGCTGCGCTTCCTGGAGCCGATGACGGTGACCCTCCTCACCGGCCACCGCAGGGTTCCGCCGTACGGGATGGCCGGCGGCCTGCCCGGCGCACTCGGCGAGAACCTGGTGGAACGCGCCGACGGCACCGTCGAGCGCCTCGGAGGCACCGCCACCACCGAGGTGGGACCCGGCGACGTCCTGGTGCTCCGCACCCCGGGCGGCGGCGGATACGGGCCGCCGTCCCCCTGAACCCTCAGCGCGCCGGAACGAACCGCACGGGCGTCCCCGGCGACGCCTGGGCCGCCGCACCCAGGTCGGCCTCCCGCACGACCGCGACCACCGGATAGCCCCCGGTCGTCGGATGGTCCGCGAGGAACACCACCGGGCGCCCGTCCGGCGGCACCTGCACCGCGCCCAGGACCATGCCCTCGCTGGCCAGCTCGCCCGACACGGCCCGCTCCAGGACCGGTCCGTCGAGCCGGAGGCCGATGCGGTTGCTCGCCGGGGACACCCGGTACGCACGCGTCGTGAAGGCGCGGAGCGCCGCACCGGTGAACCAGTCGTCCCGGGGGCCCGGCCGGACCCGCAGGACGAGTTCGTCCGGTGGACCCGGCCAGGGCGCGGCGTCGGCGTGCCCCCGCCCGGTCGTGCCCGGGCCCAGCGGCAGCACCGCCCCCTGTGCGAGGGGGGCCGGACCGAGCCCCGACAGCAGGTCGGTGGACCGGCTTCCGAGCACCGGTTCGACGGCGATCCCGCCACCGAGCCCCACGTACGACCGCACCCCGCGGACGGCCGCGCCGACCTCCAGGACGGATCCGGCGGCCATCCGGACCGCAACGCCCCAGGCGACCGGCCTCCCGTCCACCCGCACCGGGCAGGGAGCGCCGCCCACCGCGACGGTCACGTCGCACCCGGACCGCAGCGCACACCCGTCGACGGTGGTCTCCAGGGCCGCCGCGCCCTCCGCATTGCCGACGAGCCGGTTGACGAGCCGTAGGGCCGCCGGATCGAGGGCGCCGGAGCGGGGCACGCCGAGGTGTGCGTACCCCGTGCGCCCCGAGTCCTGGACGGTGGTCAGGGCCCCGGCCCGGACGACGGACACGACGCGGTCGCTCACCGCCCGCCCTCCGCCGTGAACCGCACCCGGGTGCCGGGGCCGAGCAGTGCGGCGGGCTCCCGACCGGCGTCCCACAGCACCGTGTCGGTGGTGCCGATCAGCTGCCACCCACCGGGGGAGGAGCGCGGGTAGACGCCCGTGTACGGTCCGGCCAGGGCGACCGAACCGGCCGGAACGGCCGTGCGGGGAGTGGTCCGCCGGGGCACCCCGTACCGCTGGTGGAGTCCCGTGAGATAGCCGAAGCCCGGTGCGAAGCCGCAGAAGGCGACCCGGAACTCGGTCGCCGTGTGGATCCGCACGGCCGCTTCCACCGACACCCCCCACAGCGCGGCCACCTCCGCCAGGTCGGGCCCGTCGTAGCGCACCGGCACCTCGACGGCCCCGCCCTCCAACGCCTCCCGTCGTGCCGGCTCCCAGCCGGTCAGCTCGCCGGCCAGCCGCTCCGGATCGTCCAGCCCGTCGAGCAGCACGGTCCGCGCCGCAGGCACGATCTCCCGTACGGCGGGGAGCACACCCGCCGCGCGGCGGCGCAGCAGTTCCGCGTGGAACGCCTCCGTCTCGGCCCCGTCGCCCAGTTCCACCAGGAGCGCCCGATCCCCCACGCGCAGCACGCGCGGAGGACGTGCGTCCCCGGATCCGGGGTCGGTCCCGACCGGGTCCGTCCCGGTGCGCGCGGTCATGCGAAGGCCTCCACGCGCAGGCCGGAGGCCTCCAGCCGGTCCCGTACCCTCCGCGCCAGGTCCACCGCGCCGGGGGTGTCCCCGTGCAGGCAGAGGGAGCGGGCCCGGACGGCGACGGTCCGTCCGCAGTGGGACGTCACCGCCCCGGTCCCGGCCAGGTCCACCGCCCGTTGCACGACCTCCTCCGGATCGGTGACGACGGCCCCCTCCTGGCCCCGCGGCACCAGGGAGCCGTCCGCCCGGTAGGCCCGGTCGCCGAATGCCTCCGCGACCACCGTCAGCCCCGCTTCCGCGGCGACCCCGTGCAGCCGGGATCCCGGCAGCCCGAGCACCGGCAGGGTCCGGTCGGCGAGCAGCACGCCCTCGACGACCGCCGCCGCCTGCTCGGCGTCCCGCACCACCCGGTTGTAGAGCGCCCCGTGCGGCTTCACGTACGAGACCCGAGAGCCGGCGGCACGGGCGAAGACCTCCAGCGCGCCGATCTGATAGGCCACCTCGGCGGCCAGCTCCGCCGGCGGGACGTCCATCGACCGCCGCCCGAACCCCGCGAGGTCCCGGTAGGACACCTGGGCCCCGATGCGCACGCCCCGTGCCGCGGCGAGTTCGCAGACCCGCCGCATGGTGACCGCGTCCCCGGCGTGGAAGCCGCAGGCCACGTTGGCGCTGGTGACGACCGACAGGAGCTCCTCGTCGTCGGTCAGCCGCCAACGGCCGAAACCCTCACCGAGATCTGCGTTGAGGTCGATCGTCGCCCGGGGCATGCGGTGCTTCCTCTCTCGCCGGGTGGTGCGGGACGCGTTCCCCACCGGGCGCCCCGGCAGCACTGCCGACGGACGTCCAGTCGGGTGGACGCACCGTGACGTCGGGCGGGTCGTGCGGCGGGGAACGCGTCCGGAGGGCCCGGATAGGGGGGCGTCAGAGGGGAACCGTCGCCCGAGGGCTCCGGGCCCGGAGGCACTCGAACGCTCCGCGGTCCGGTCACCGTAGAGGATTGTTCAACGATCCGACAAGAAGGGTGTTGTCCGTTGCCTCCTTCTAGGGTTGACTCGACCGCCGGACGACGGGAAGGGGCGGAGCGCGGTGGACCTGAGCGGCACCGGGGGACTGGTGGGCGACCGTGCACTGCTCGGACGCACGAGCACGGCGGAGCGGGTCGCGGACGTCCTGCGCACCCGGATCGCCGAGGGCTTCTTCACGCCGGGCGTCCGGCTCTCCGAGGAGAGCGTCGGCGGCGCCCTCGGCGTGTCCCGCAACACCCTCCGCGAAGCCTTCCGACTCCTCACCCACGAGCGCCTGCTCGTCCACGAACTCAACCGCGGGGTGTTCGTCCGCGTCCTCACCACCGCTGACGTGGACGACATCTACCGCACCCGGCGACTCGTCGAGTGCGCCGCCGTGCGGGGCCTGGCGCGGGCACCGTTCGCCGTCGACGCCCCCGCCGCCGCCGTCGCCGAGGGCGAGGCAGCGGCCCGCGCCGGCGACTGGACGGGCGTCTCCACGGCGAACATCCACTTCCACCGCGCCCTCGTCGCCCTCGCCGGCAGCACGCGCACCGACGAACTCATGCGCGGCGTCCTCGCCGAACTCCGCCTCGCCCTCCACGCCGTCGACGACCCGCGAGCCCTCCACGAGCCCTACCTCCGCAGGAACGGGGAGATCCTCGATGCGCTGCGCACGGGGGACCTGGCCTCGGCGGAGCAACTCCTGGCCGACTACCTCGACGACTCCCGCACCCGGCTCACCGCCGCCTACGCCCGATCGGTCGACGGGACGGCGGGGGCCACCGACTGACCCGGGGCCCGACACGCGCCCCGGTCACCGCTCTCATCTGCGTCGTTTCGACCGTTGTCATGGTGAGGACCTAATCTGTGCACCGTGACTTCGCCTGCCTCGACGGACCTTGCTCCGCCCCAGCTCAGTACGGGGCCGCGCCCCGCGCAGGGCCCGGCCGCCGACGAAGGGCTCGCGCGGCGGCTCCGCGCGCTCGCGTGCACCGCCCCGCTGCACGACCTCGACGCGCGCAAGGCGAACCTGGCCGGTGAGTACACGGTCTACGCGATGGCCGAAGTGGCCCTCGCGGCGATCGACCTCATCACGTTGAACATGGACTTCGACACCGGTGCCGACCACGAACAGATCGTCGCCCGGCTGCTGCCCCGCGTCGCCGCCCAGGCTCCCGACCGCCCCGCCGCCGAGCACGAGCGCGTGGCCCGCTGGGTCCTGGAGAACCTGATCAACGTCGGCAGCGTGGACCGCGGTTTCCGGGCCGTCTACGGGACCTTCGGCACCGACGGGGCCTACGTCCGCAGGGACTACGACTTCAAGCTCATCGAGGAGGTCCCCGGCTACGGCGGGGGCGTCTACCTGCGCACCACCGACGAAGCGGTCAACGTCCTCGTCGGCGCCCTCGACACCGACGTCACCAGCGCCCAGATCGCCGCCGAGGTGAAGCTGGAGGTGCTCATCAACCGCGGTCGGCTCGCCGATGCCCAGCTCGCCGCGGAGCAGGCGCGCTACCGGACCGTGCAGTACGCCGAGACCCTCCGCAAGACGCTGGAGGCCACCCGGCGCAACGTCCGCGCCGTCGACTGGCTCCAGACCGTCCCCGACATGATCGCGGAGGCGCTCGACCACGTGGCCGACCGCTACCGCCACGAGAACGCGATCCTCACCAACATCCGCAGGGCCCGCGACGAGGCCGAGGCCGCGTCCGACGCCAAGACGGCCGAGCACAAACGGCGCGCCGCCGAGCTCGTCGACATAGTCAAGGACTGCATCCGGCGCCACACCCAGCTCCAGTCCCGACTGCTGGAGGCCGGACCGCTCTTCCGCGCCGAGCAGGACCGGCAGGCCTTCGCCACCCCCACCGCGTACACCGGACTCGACCTGTACGGGCAGTTGGTCGCCCCCGTCCTCCCGCTCCCCGTCGAACGGGCCACCCGCGTCACCGATGCCTTCTTCGCTCGCGGCACCGGACTGCGCACCCCCACCTCCGTCCGCCTCGGCGACCTCGTGGACCTGCTCCTCACCCCGCCCGTCGAGCGGGAGCACCTCGGCGCCGAGATGCCCGAGCCCGACCTCATCGCCACCCCCGACGACTCGCGCTTCAGCGAGGAGCAACTGGCGAGCGCCATGCGCCTGCTCGACCTGGAGCACGACGCCCCCCGTCGACTCTCCGGACTGCTCGGCGAGGCGCGCCGCCTCGACCCCGACCTGCCGTACCTCGTCGCCCTCCTCGCCGTCCACGCGGCGAGCCCCCCGGTCGGCACCGCCTACCGCCAGGGCGAGGAGCGGCTCCTGTTCGCCGTGGACGACGGCACCCCCCTCGACGACCCCGAGTTCGGCGGCGCCGACCTCATCGTCGGCACGGCCCTGCTCGATGCGGCGGGCATGGCCGCCGACCGTACGGAGGCCACGTGAACCTCGTCCCCCCTGCCCCGCCGAGCCCCTCCGACCCCCCGTCCGCCACCGAACCGGTGGCCCCGCCCGTGCCGGACCGAATCGTTCCGGAGCCCCGGGAGGAAGCCGCACCGGAGCGGGTCGCCACATTCCGTGCCGGGCCCGGGCCCGGTGGCCTGCCGGCTTCCGGGGACGCGTTCGCCCCGGCACGGGAGGCGGCCCCCGAAACCGCCCTCCGGCCGGAAACCGAGGTCCTGCCGGAGCCGGAGCCGGAGCCTGTGTCGGACTCGGAGCCCGAGTCCGAGCCGGAGCCCGAGCCCGAGTCCGAGCCGGAGCCCGAGCCGGAGCCCGAGCCCGAGTCCGAGCCGGAGCCCGAGCCCGAGGCCCTGTCCGGGACCGGGGGCGAGTCCGCGAACGACGCGGAGCGCGAGTCGGCTGCCCGGCTGGTCCGGGCGGACCAGCCGCACGGTCCGCTGCTGCCCGCCGTGGCCGTGGAGTCGCCGGCCGGCAGCCGGAGCGAGGACCAGAGCCCGTCCCGGCAGGTTCCCGGGACCTCCGGCGCACCCGCTCCGGAGGCCGCCGGCCGGCCGCGGTTCGGGACCGTTTCGGTGCCGGAGCCGTCCCGCACCCCACCCGCACGCCGCCGGGACGTTCCGTCCGTGCGCGCCGTCCGCCTCACGGACGGGCCGCCCGCCGACCGGCCCGTCCCGACGGGCACCCCCGCCGCCGTCACCCCCGTACCCCTGCCCGTTCCCCGACCCGCCCCCCGCGCCGTACCGACCGAGAGCCGCACCGAGGAGCCCCAGCCGTGAGCGAAACCCACGCCGAGCACGCCGACGCGTGGAGCGAGCAGGAGCCCCAGCAGCCCCCGACCGCCCCCCATTCCTCAGCCGTCACCCCCGCGGACGCCGCCGACGCGGCCCGACTCGTCTCGTTCGGACTCCAGCCCAAGCTGCTCCCCGCCCGGGACGCCGAGTACACGGAACTCCTCCGCCGCTACCGCGAGGACCCGGCCTTCGCCCGCCTCGCCGATGCCGTCGCCACCGGCCTCGGACTCGTCGTCCTGGAGGTCTCCCCGCGCGCGGGGATGGCGGTCACCGCCGGCGAGGACTCCGTCTTCGCCGTCCGCATGGGCGATTACGCCCGTCGCGCCAACACGGACTCCGCCGACCGGTTCCTGCACGGCCTGGCCCACCTCGCGGTCGCCGCCATGGCCTTCCCCCGCCCCGAGGACCTCGCCGACGACGCGTACATCGGCCGGCTCACGGTCAACGGCGTCGACGCCTTCGTCCGCCAGGCGTGTCTGCGGCTGGAGCGGCGCGCCGAGGAACAGGGCGAGAACACCGACCCGGCCTCTGACGCCCCCGGCCTCGAAGCCGCCTGGCGGACCTACGCGCGCCGCAGCTCCACCGGCGCCACCAAGGACGCCCGCCGCCTCGCCGGGTCCACCACCGGCATCGTCGGCAAGGCCGCCGCCTTCCTCACCGACTCCGGCTTCCTCCAGCGCACCGGCGACGAGGGGGGCGGCTCCTACCGCACCACCGCCCGCTACCAGCTCCAGGTCCGCGACATGGCCGGATCCGCCGCCATGGCCGAGCTCCTCGAACTCGGCATCGTCCCCGTCAGCGACGGTTCCGCGACGCTCCTCCCGCCGCCCGAGGGCGACGACCTGGAGCTCGCCGCCGACGCGGGCCTGCCCTTCCACGGGTAACGGCCCCGCCGCCGCCCGCGCAACCGAACTCCCCGAGCACGAGAGCACGAGAGTCCCTCGCCATGTACGAGCTGTCCCGGGTCCGCCTCTACTCCATCGGCCCCGCCGGCGCGCGCTACGCCGACACCGTCCTGGACCTTCGCGGGGTGGGCGCACCGGTGCCCCACCCCGCCCCCACCCAGGCGGAGTTCTTCGAGGAGGAGCCGGTCGGCCCACCGCGCCGCCCGGCCCCCGCGGGCGTGCTCTTCCTGGAGAACGGCGGCGGCAAGTCCGTCCTCCTCAAGCTGATCTTCTCGGTCATGCTCCCCGGCCACCGCAACACCCTCGGCGGTGCCAGCTCCGGCGTGCTGCGCAAGTTCCTCCTCGCCGACGACTGCGGTCACGTGGCCCTGGAATGGCAACACACCCTCACCGGTGAGCTCGTCGTCGTCGGCAAGGCCAGCGAGTGGCGCGGCCGGCAGGTCTCGAACGACCCGAGGAAGTTCGCCGAGGCCTGGTACTCCTTCCGCCCGGGCCCCGGACTCAGTCTGGACAACCTGCCGGTCGCCGAGGCCACCTCCGTCCGCCCGCCCGTCGAGGGCGCTTCCGGCGCGACCGGCCGCCGGCGCACCATGAAGGGCTTCCGCGACGCGCTCACCGAGGCGGGAAAGGCGTACCCGCACCTGGAGGTGGTCTGGGAAGAGATCCACGACCGTTGGAACGAACACCTCGGCGAGCTCGGCCTCGACCCCGAACTCTTCCGCTACCAGCGCGAGATGAACGCCGACGAGGGAGAGGCGGCCGGCCTCTTCGCGGTCAAGAAGGACTCCGACTTCACCGACCTGCTGCTGCGGGCGGTCACCGACACCCGGGACACCGACGGCCTCGCCGACCTCGTCGGAGGATTCGGCAACAAGCTGGGCCGCCGCGCCGAACTGACCGCCGAGCGCGACTTCACCGCCGGTTCCGTCGACCTGCTCGGCCGGATCGTGGAAGCCGCAGGAACCCGTGCCCGTGCGCGCGAGGTCCATGCGGGCGCCGAGCGCCGCACCCGCACCCTCGCCCGCCGGCTCTCCGCCCGTGCCGCCGAGGAACGCGGCCGGGCCGCGGAACTCGCCCAGCAGGTCACCTCGGCCGGCCACGCCGTCGCCGAGGCCGAGACCGCCCGCAGCCGCAGCTCCCTCATCGCCGCCGAACTCGCCTACCGGCACGCCTCCCTGGCGCTGACCGCAGCGGAGAAGGGCGCCGCCGCCCAGCGCCGCGAGCTCACCGACGCCCGCACCCTGCACTCCGCGTGGCAGGCCGCCGAGGCGGTGCTCCGCCATCGCGCCGCGGGCGACCGCTCCGCGCGCGTGGCCGCCGCCATCCGCGAGGCCGAGCGCGACGCAGCTCCCGCCCTGGCCGCCCGCGCCGAGGCCGCCGCCGATCTCGTACGCGCCCTCGCCGCCGCTGCCGAGGAGGGCGAGCGCCACGCCGCGGAGGAAGAGGAACGCTCCACCGCCCTCCAGGACGCGAGCGAGACCGCGCACCGCGACGCCACCGTCGCCGCCACCGAAGCCCAGCGGGCCCGCAGCGAAGCCGGCCACCTGCGTCAGCGACTCGCCGAGGTCGAACAGGAGACCGCCGAGGCCGTGCGCGCCGGCTGGTTGGACGACACCGCGCCCGATGCCGACCCGGCCCGCGCCGCGCTCGCTGCGAGCGACGCCGAGAAGACCACCGTGGCCGCCTGGGACGTGGCGCGCGAGGCCGCCCGTGCGGCTGCCGACCGCGCGCGCGAGGCCGCCGCCGCGGAGTCCCGTGCCGAACTCGCCGCGGCCCGCGCGGCGGACGCCGCCGAGGCCGCCGGGAACGCCTACGACGCGGAGCGCCGTGCCGCCGAGGCCCTTGCCGTCGAGGAACGCCTCGCCGCACTCCTGAGCCTTCCCGCAGCGGGCTCCTCGCTCCCGGGCCAGCACGCTTCGATGGCCGCCGACGCCGGTGCGGAGGACGCGGCCGACCCCGAGGGCGCGCCCCAGGACCCGCTCACCGCCGCCGAGTTCGACCGCTGCGCCGACGAGTTGCGCGGCCTGCTCGACCAGGCCGTCGCCGCTGCCGAGCGACAGCTGTTCGAACTGCGCACCGCAGCCGCCGACGACTCCCGCATCCTCGGCGCCCTCGGCGACGGCGGCCTGTTGCCACCCGGCCCCGACGTCCTCGCCACCGTCGAGTACCTGGGCGAGCACGGCATCCCCGCGCTTCCCGGCTGGCGCTACCTCGCCCAGGCGGTGGCCCCCGCCGACCACGCCAGGGTCCTGGCCACCCGCCCCGAGCTGGTCGACGGCGTGGTGATCACCGACCCCGTCTCGTACGGACGGGCCCGGGAGGTCCTCGCCGCCGCTGCCCTGCTGCCCCGCTCCGCCGTGGCCGTCGGCACCGCCGCCGCCCTGCTCGCCCCCGCACCCGCACGGGAAGGAGCGACGGAAGACGGCGGGGTCTTCCTCGTCCCGCCGAACCCGGCCATGCACGACGAGCACGCGGCCGACGAGGAGCGACACGCACTGCGCGCCCGCGCCGCCGCCCGCGACGAGGAGATCCGTGTCCTTGCCGGTCGCCTCGCCGGGGACCGCGCCCTCGCCTCCCGGATCGCCGCCTGGCGCGCCGACTGCCCGCACGGGATGCTCGCCGAGCTCGCCTCCGCCACCTCGACCGCCCGCGAGGCCGCCGAGGCCGCGGTCGCCACGCTCGACGAGGCCCGTGCGGCCCGTACGGAGGCCGACGAGGCCGCCGCCGAAGCCGCCCACCTCAGGGACGAGCGCCAAGAGGCCGCACAGCGGGCCCGCCGGGTCGCCGACGCCCTCGCCGGCCTTGCGTTCCGGCTCCGCGAGCGTGCTGCCTGGCAGGCCAAGCTCCGCGAACTCGCCGATGACACGGCCGAGGCGGAGGCCCGTGCCCAGAGTTGCCTGGAGCGCGCCCGCGCCGCCGACGAGGACCGGCGCGCCGCCCAGCGCGCCGCCGACGACGCCCACCGCACCGCGCGCGCCCTGCGGGCCGAGCGGGCCGAGATCGCCGGTGCGCCCGACAACCTGCCGGAGGAGGAGCCGGACGCACCCCGCACGGCGCTCCCGACCCTTCGCGAGGCGTACCGGGCCGCCTCCCAGGTGTACGAGAAGGTCGGGGTCGGCGCCGACCTGCGGGCCGAGCAGGCCCGGGCCGAGGGCGACGAGTCCGCGGCCCTCGCCGAGCTCAACCGTCTGACCAACAAGGTCCGCACCCGGGCCGAGCAACTCCTGGAGTCCACCGACGGCGCCGACGGCCCGTCCCGGCAGGCGGCTGCCGCCCGCGCCGAGGCACTCGTCCAGATGCTGGAGACGCGTGCCTCCGAGGCCAGCGAGAAGCTCGGCCGACTGCGCGGCGAGGCCGAGCGCCTCGCCCCCGGCGACGGCGAGGCGCACACCGAGCTCCCCGAGGACCTCGTGCCCTCCGACGCGGAGCGGGCACAGACCCTGCTGCGTACCGCGACGGCCGAACTGGCCGCCCGCACCGACGCCCTGGACGCGGCCCGGGCCGCCCATGCCGGTCTCCTCCGGGACCACCGCGCCGCCGAGGACGCGGCCGGGGGCTTCGACGAGACGGCCGCCCTGCTGCGCGATCAGCTCCGCGACCACCCGGACGAGGACGGGGAGGCGATCGAGTCGTACCCGGGGAGCCTGGAGGAGGCCCGTACGACCGCAGCCGAGGCGCGGCGCGCACTGCGCGGCTGCACCGCCGAACTGTCCTCTGCCGAGGCCGCCGTCCGCGAGGCGAGCGACATCCTCGTCCGACACGCCAACTCCACCCGTTACGAGCAGGTCCGCACCCCGGCCCGCCAGCAGATCCGAGAGCTGCCGGCCTCCGCACTGCCCGAGCACGCCGCCAAGTGGGCCGAGGCCTTTGCGCCCCGACTGCGCGTGCTCACCGACGAGCTGGAGCAGTTGGAGCGGAACCGCGACTCGATCGTCGACCGACTGCGCGGGCTGGTCGAGTCCTCGCTCGCGACCCTCCGCTCGGCCCAGCGGCTCTCCCGCCTCCCCGAAGGCCTCGGCGAGTGGTCGGGGCAGGAGTTCCTGCGGATCCGCTTCGAAGAGCCCGACCAGGCCACGCTCTCGGAGCGGCTCGGCGAGGTCGTCGACGAGGCGACCCGCGCGGCCGTCAAGAAGAACTCGGACCTGCGGCGCGACGGGATGTCCCTGCTGCTCCGCGGTGTCCAGGCGGCGCTCGAACCCAAGGGCGTCTCGGTCGAGATCCTCAAGCCGGACGCGGTGCTGCGCGCCGAGCGGGTCCCCGTCGGACAGATGGGAGACGTCTTCTCCGGCGGCCAGCTGCTCACCGCGGCCATCGCCCTCTACTGCACGATGGCGGCACTCCGCTCCAACGACCGGGGGCGCGACAAGCACCGGCACGCGGGCACGCTCTTCCTCGACAACCCGATCGGCCGGGCCAACGCCACGTACCTGCTGGAGCTCCAGCGGGCCGTGTCGGACGCCTTGGGCGTCCAGCTCCTCTACACGACCGGCCTGTTCGACACGACGGCGCTCGCCGAGTTCCCGTTGGTGATCCGGCTGCGCAACGACGCCGACCTGAGGGCCGGGCTGAAGTACATCAGCGTGGAGGAGCACCTGAGGCCGGGCCTGCCCCAGCCGGGCGCGGAGGGCGAGACGATCCACGGAGAGATCACGGCGACGAGGATGTTCCGCCGGCACCGGGCGGACGAGCCGGTCCCGGCAGAGGCGCCGTAGTCCCGCGCCACGCGGCGTCGTGGTCCCGCGCCGCACTGCGCCGGGGGTCCGGCGAGCGGCCGGGCACAGGCGAGCGGCCCGGGTCCCCTTCGGGATCCGGGCCGCTCGTGGTTGGTTCAGACCGCTTCGGACAGCGGTGCCGCGTCTCCCCGGCTCCGGTCGTGCCGGTTCCGGAGCGACGGGCGGGCCGTACTGCTCGGCTCCGACACCACGCCGTTGCGCTGGCGCCACACCTGGCGCGTGATCCAGACGTCCACCACGCTCCAGGTGGCCACCACGGTGGAGACCACCGCGGTGATGGTCACCGGGAAGGCCAGCCACGCGCCCGCAACCGTGCAGAGGAAAGCCACCACGGCCTGGATGAGCGTCACCGAGGTGAGCATCACGGCCCGTACCGCTGCGTTGCGCACCGGATCCGGCATCCGCCGTCGCCCCCGCTCCTCCTCCACCCACAACTGACGCGCCGACCGCGCCTCGTGTTCCATTGTTCCGTCACTCCCCACCACTGACCGACTTCAGGAGTCACTGCCCGTCTTGAGCGTCTTTACGCGGGCAGACCCCTCCCCGTACCCATTGACGCATGCGGGGGCGAAAAGGTTTCATCCGGCCCCGGTCATGGGGCCCACCGCTTTGCGGAACGAATAGTTCCAGCCATCTGGGCAGGTCGGACAAACGGTGCACCATCAAGTGTCCTGCGCCACAGTGGCCGATCTCAACTCCCGCAATACCAGGACATCTCATGATCAACACTCACTCGACAGGCTGAAAATCGCCCGGATGTGCCTTAGAGATGGTCGTGATGCAGTAGTAGGCTCACGCCGCCATTTGTTCAAATTCGAGGTTGACGCCGCGTGTTGACGCCGGACGTCGTGAACGTCCTCCGTGGCGCACGGAGGCCGAGCTGGGGGAGGCCATGCGCTTTCGCGGGAAGTCCATCCGCAGGAAGATCGTGGCGTTGCTGCTCGTACCGCTCGTCTCCCTCACCGGGCTGTGGGGCTTCGCCACGGTCCTGACGGGCCGTGAGGCCGACCAGCTCCTCGGCGTCGGCTACATCGTGGAGAAGGTCGGCTACCCCCTGGAGGACACCGCCCGGGTCATCCAGCTCGAACGCCGCCAGTCCCTGATCTACCTCGCCGACCCGCGGGGCTCCGACGCCCTCGCTTCCCTCCGCGAGACCCGCCGCGCGACCGACCGGCAGATCGCCCGCATCCGCGCCAACGCCGCCGACCTCGGCGTTCGCGACGAGATGCCGCCCGTCACCGCCCAGCGCCTCTCCTCCCTCCTCGAAGCACTGGACGGCCTCGCCTCGCTGCGCCGCTCCGTCGAGAACCGAGGAATCGGCCGCATACAGGCCCTGGAGTTCTACAACCGGCTCGTCGACCCCTGCTACAGCTTCCTCATCACCCTCCACGCCCTCGAAAACGTGGAGATGGACAAGCAGGGGCGCGCCCTCGTCGGCATCACCCGCGCGCGCGAGCTGCTCTCCCGCGAGGACGCCCTCGTGCTCTCCGCGCTCGTCGCCGACCGCATCACCGCCCAGGAGATCCGCGCGATATCGAACCTCGTCGCCCAGCGCGAGCAGTTCTACGAGGTCAACCTCGAACTCTTGCCGGCCGCCGAGCGCGAGCGCTTCGAGCAGTACTGGCGCAGCCCCGACACCGAGCCCCTGCGCACCGCCGAGAACGCGATCGTCGAGGCCGGCGCCACCGACAGCCCGGGGGTCATCACCGCCGCGCGTTGGCAGGACGAGGCGAGCCCCGTGCTCGACGACCTGGCGCGCGAGAACACCGCCGCCGGCGACCGGTACCAGGACCGCGTCCAACCCGCGGCCTACAGCGTCCTCCTCAAGGCCGGCATCGCCGGTGTCCTCGGCTTCCTCGCGCTGCTCGCCTCGATCGTCATCTCCGTCCGCATCGGCCGCTCCCTCATCCGCGACCTGCGCCGCCTCCAGAAGGAGGCCCAGGAGGTCTCCGGCGTCCGCCTCCCGAGCGTCATGCGGAGGCTGGCCGCGGGAGAGCAGGTGGACGTCGTGACCGAGGTGCCGCACCTCGCCTACGGAGAGGACGAGGTGGGCCGGGTGGGCCAGGCCCTCAACACCCTCCAGCGCGCCGCCGTCGAGGCCGCCGTCAAGCAGGCGGAGCTGCGGCGCGGCGTCTCCGAGGTGTTCGTCAACCTGGCCCGCCGCAACCAGGTCCTGCTCCACCGCCAGCTCACCCTCCTGGACACCATGGAGCGGCGCACGGAGGACACCGACGAACTGGCCGACCTCTTCCGGCTCGACCACCTCACCACCCGCATGCGCCGGCACGCCGAAGGCCTCGTCATCCTGTCCGGCGCCGCCCCCTCCCGCCAGTGGCGCAAGCCCGTCCAGCTCATGGACGTGGTCCGCGCCGCCGTCGCCGAGGTCGAGGACTACGAGCGAATCGAGGTGCGCCGGCTGCCCCGCCTCGGCGTGGGCGGTCCCGCCGTCGCCGACCTCACCCACCTCATCGCCGAACTGTTGGAGAACGCCACGGTCTACTCGCCGCCGCACACCGCCGTGCAGGTGCTCGGCGAGCGCGTCGCCAACGGCTTCACCCTGGAGATCCACGACCGCGGCCTCGGCATGACCCCCGACGCCCTGCTCGACGCCAACCTCCGGCTCGCCGAAACGCCCGAGTTCGAGCTCTCGGACACCGACCGGCTCGGTCTCTTCGTGGTCAGCCGCCTCGCCCAGCGCCAGAACGTCCGGGTCTCGCTCCAGACCTCCCCGTACGGAGGAACCACCGCGGTCGTCTTCATCCCGGCCGCGCTCCTCACGGATGCGCCCGAGACCCAGGGCGCCGGGTTCCGCCTCGACCGCAAGCCCCTGGAGCACACGGGCCGTGACGCGGACGCGCCGTCCGGCGGCGACGCCCTGCCCCTGCGTCGACCGACCCTCACCAAGGTCCCCGACGCGGCCGGGGCGTCCGGCCCGTTCGGCGGCCCCGTGGAACTCGAAGCGCCGGTGGGCTCCGACGACTTCGACGCGCTCCTCGACCGCTCGGCCGACCTCCTCGACTCCGACAGCGAGCGCGGCGGCCTCTTCCGACCCCGGGACACGCGCCGTACCGGCCTCGCACCCGCCGGGGAGCAGCACGACCAGGCCTCGGACCGCACGGCGGACCGCGACGAACCGGAGGCGCCCGGGGGCGGCATGCTGCTCGGTCCGGTACCGCTGCCGCGCCGCCGCACCCCGACGCTCGTCGTGGACCACGGCCGGCGTCTCGACGGGCCGGACCGTGTGCAGCCGCAGCACGACCGGCCCGGTCTTGCCCACGGCGACCGGCGCGGTTCCCCGTCGGGCGGCGGCCCCACCCTCGTCCCCGTACCGGCGGAGCGCACCGTACCGGCCGATGGGCCCGATCCGTCGGAGGACACGGATCCGTTCGGCGGTCTCCCGCGTCGCGTTCGCCAAGCCAGCCTCGCGCCCCAGTTGCGCGAGACCGGGAGCCCGGCCGGTCCCCGCACCGGCTCCGGCACCGGTGAACCGTCCGACGGGGCCGGCTCCTTCGAACGCGACGCCGAGGAGGTCCGCGCCCGCATGGCCGCCATGCAGCGCGGCTGGCAGCGCGGTCGACGGGACACCGTCGACCCGTACGAACCGACAGCACCAGGAACGACACCCGAGGGGGACGGTCGATGACCGCACCGAACGCCGCAGCGCACAGCACGACTTCCGGGCACGGCACCGGCAACGGAGAGCTGAACTGGCTTCTCGACGAGCTGGTGCAGCGCGTCGGGTCCATCCGGAAGGCCCTGGTGCTCTCCAGCGACGGGCTCCCCACCGGTTCCTCCCAGCAGCTGACCCGGGAGGACGGCGAACACCTGGCGGCCGTTGCCTCCGGGTTCCACAGCCTGGCCAAGGGGGTGGGCCGCCACTTCGAGGCGGGCAAGGTCCGTCAGACGGTCGTCGAGCTGGAGGACGCCTTCCTCTTCGTCACGGCCGCCGGCGACGGCAGCTGTCTGGCGGTGCTCGCGGACGCCGACTCCGACGTCGGTCAGGTCGCCTACGAGATGACGCTGATGGTGAAGCGGGTCGGGGCCCACCTCGCGACGGCCCCCCGGACCGGTCTGCCCTCGTGAGGATGAGTGGGACGGCATGAGTGACGACGCCGAGCTGAACCGGTCGATGCGGCACCGCAGCGCTGCCCACCACCACTGGTTCGACGACGAAGCCGGACCGGTGGTGCGTCCGTACGCGATGACCCGCGGCCGGACGAGCGCCGCCGGCCGTCACCGGCTCGACCTGATCGCGCTGGTCGTCCCCGAGCCCGCCGCCGATGACCCCGGCCGGGACCAGACGCTCTCCCCGGAACACGTGGAGATCGTCGAGCGCTGCTCCGAGCAGCCCCAGTCGGTCGCCGAGCTCGCTGCCGGACTCGATCTTCCCGTCGGGGTGGTCCGGGTCCTGATCGGCGATCTCGTCGAGGACGAACTCGTTCATGTGACCCGCCCCGTTCCGCCGGCCGAGCTGCCGGACGTGAGCATCCTTCGCGAGGTGATCAATGGCCTTCGGGCGCTCTAGCCGCACCAAGCCGTACGTCGAGCCGGTGACCCTGAAGATCCTGGTCGCGGGTGGATTCGGGGTGGGCAAGACGACTTTGGTGGGTGCGGTCAGCGAGATCAGGCCGCTCCGGACCGAGGAGATCCTCAGCGAGGCGGGCCGTCCCGTCGACGATCTGCACGGGGTCGAGGCCAAGACGACCACCACGGTCGCCATGGACTTCGGCAGGATCACGCTCCGCGAGGACCTGGTGCTGTACCTCTTCGGCACTCCGGGGCAAGACAGGTTCTGGTTCCTGTGGGACGAGCTGGCCCAGGGAGCCCTGGGCGCGATCGTCCTCGCGGACACCCGCCGCCTGGAGGACAGCTTCGCGGCCATCGACTACTTCGAGCAGCGCGGCATCCCGTTCACGGTGGCCGTGAACTGCTTCGAGGGCGCCAGGCGCTTCCCGGCCGAGAGCGTGCGGGGCGCCCTCGACCTGGACCCCGAGGTGGAGCTGCTGATGTGCGACGCCCGGGACCGCGAGTCCGTGAAGAACGTCCTGGTCGCGGTCGTGCAGCACGCCCTCGTCCTCGCGGACCGGGACCCGGCCGTCACGACGTGACGGCCGGTGCGCGCCGGGGCCGCGGGCGTCGGTGCGCACCGGTCAGCGCACCACCACCACCGCCGAACCGTGTCCGAACAGGCCCTGGTTCGCGGTGACGCCGACGCGCGCCCCCGGCACCTGTCGGTCGCCGGCGGCACCGCGCAACTGCCGGGTCAGCTCGCAGACCTGGGCGATGGCCTGGGCGGGGACCGCCTCCCCGAAGGAACCGAGGCCCCCGCTGGTGTTGACCGGCAGCCGCCCGCCGAGGGCGGTGGAGCCGTCCCGCAGCAGCTTCGCGCCCTCGCCCGGTGCGCACAGTCCGATGTCCTCGTACCACTCCAGCTCCAGGGCGGTGGACAGGTCGTACACCTCTGCCACGGACAGGTCCTCGGGGCCGATGCCGGCCTCCTCGTAGGCGGCGCGGGCGATCGAGGCGCGGAAGGCGTGCGGGGAGGGGAGGACGGTCGCGGCCGAGTCGGTCGCGATGTCCGGGAGGTCGAGCACCGCCTTGGGGTACGTGGGGGAGACCGTGGACACCGCCCGCACCCGGACCGGGTCCCGGTGCCCGTGCCGCCGGGCGAATTCCATGCTGGACAGCACGAGGGCGGCACCGCCGTCCGAAGTGGCGCAGATGTCGAGGAGCCGCAGCGGATCGGCGACGACGGGGGACGCGGCGACCTCCTCCACGGTGACCCGGGCGCGGTAGCGGGCCAGCGGATTGAGTGCGCCTGCCGCTGCGTTCTTGACCTTCACCCGGGCGAAGTCCTCGACCGTGTCGCCGTACAGCGCCATCCGGCGGCGCGCGTACAGCGCGAAGTAGGCCGGGTTGGTGGCCCCGAGCACCCGGAACCGCAGCCAGTCCGGATCCTCGTGACGTTCGCCGCCGGCCGGGGCGAGGAAGCCCTTCGGAGTGGCGTCCGCGCCGACGACGAGGACCACGTCGGCGAGGCCCGCCAGGATCTGGGCACGGGCCGTCCCGATGGCCTGGGCGCCCGAGGCGCAGGCGGCGTACACGCTGGTGACCCGGGCCCCCTGCCACCCGAGCGCCTGGGCGAAGGTCGCGCCCGCCACGTATCCCGGGTATCCGCACCGCACGGTGTCGGCGCCGACGACCGACCTCACCCGGCTCCACTCCAGGCCGGCGTCGGAGAGTGCGGCACGGGCGGCGGCGGTCCCGTACGAGACGAAGCTCCGGCCCCACTTCCCCCAGGGGTGCATCCCGACCCCGAGCACGGCGACGTCGTTCACGACCGTCCCTCCCGCTCCCGCCGGGCGACCGGCCGCCAGTTCCAGGTGGTCCACACGTGGTGGTCGTCCTCGTTCAGGACGCCGGGCACCACCTCGACCTCCGCTCCGACGGAGAGGTCGGCCGTCGACACGCCCGGTGCCGCCTGACCGAGGACGACCATGGCCTCGGCCGCCAGCTCGACCGCGACGAGGACGTACGGCTTCCAGGGCGCGTCCGGGTCGGAGACGTACGGGGCGGGCGGGCGGTACCGGCCGTCGGTGTACGACCAGATCCGGCCGCGGGGCGAGAGCGGGACCTCGACCAGTTCGCCGCCGCCCGGGCAGCCGGGGTTGCGACAGTCGTCGTCCACACGGGGGAAGAAGACCGAGGTGCAGGCCGTGCACCGGGTGCCGAGCAGTCGGAACTCCGCCCCCGGTGCGGTGTCTTCGGTGAACCAGCCGGCCACCACCGGTCTGCGCGTCCGTGTCATCGAGCCCTCCCGTGCCACCGAGCACCACGCTTCTGACGATCCGTCAGAAGTGTGGCACGGTAGCAGCGGACGGGGGAAGGGGAGGCGCCGGCCGCCCCGCGGCCCGAGCCCCGCGCATCAGTGCCCCGAAGTCAGTGTCCGGCCACCGACCTCCGCGCCACCGGGAAGTCGAAGAAGGTGTCCGGGTACGGCTCGGGCCCGAACGTGAAGTGCCACCACTCCTCGGGCAGGTTCACGAAGCCCTGCTCGGCGAGCACGCCCTCGAGCAGTTCCCGGTTGGCCCGCTGCGCGCCCCGGATCCGGGGATCGCCGGTGTGCGCGCGGGGGTCGAAGCAGTCGTATCCGGTCCCCATGTCCACGGAGTTGTCCGGGAACCGTTCGGCCCGGGGCGCCCAGCACTCCACCAGTTCCTCTCCCGGCACGTACGCGCGGGTACGTGCCGCCGGCAGCCGCACGACCGTCAGGTCGACCGTGGAGCCCCGACTGTGTCCCGACCTCTCCGCGAGGTAACCGTCCGTGAACAAGCTCGACTTGGCGACGGCCGGATAGAACTCCTTCTTCATCCGCTCGTCCCGCAGGTCCCTCGCCCACCGCACGAAGTGGTCCACGGCCCGCTGCGGCCGGTAGCAGTCGTACACCTTCAGCGCGTATCCCCGTGCCCGCAGTCGGACCTGCGCGCGGTGCAGCGCTTCGGCCGCCGGACGGGTCAGGAGGCACAGCGGCTGCGCATAGCCGTCGACCGGCACCCCGACGAAGTTGTGCTCCGTCGCGTACCGGACCTCCCGGAGGATCGTCCGGTCCACGGAGCCCAGGTCCACGAATCCCCGGGGCGCCTTCGGCTCCGGGACGGCCGACGCAGGGGCGAGCGCGCCCGTGACGGCGAGGAGCCCGGCGGCCGTGGTCGTGGCGAGGGCGCGAAGGGGAGAAGCGGGTCCGGTCATGCGGGTTCCCTACCCGTTCCGGCAGCGCAGCGGAACGACGATCGCATACGGTCGGGCCGTGAAGGACTCCCACTGCTCCGCCTGCGGCGCGGCGCACCCGGCCGACGCCGGCTGGCCCCGCACCTGTCCGGCCTGCGGACACACCGCCTACCGCAACCCGTTGCCCGTCGCCGTCGCCCTGGTGCCCGTCACCGGCGGACCGAGCACCGGCCTCGTGGTCATCACCCGCACCATCGAACCCGCGCGGGGAGGCGTCGCCCTGCCCGGTGGCTTCATCGACCACGGCGAGGACTGGCGGGCCGCCGTGGCCCGCGAGCTCCGCGAGGAAACCGGCATCGGCGCCACCGCCGATCAGGTCCGCCTCGCCGACGCGATGAGCTCCCCGGCCGGCCACCTGCTCCTCTTCGGTCTCCTGCCGCCCCGTCCGGCCGCCGAACTGCCCCCCTCCTCAGCGACGGACGAGACCAGCGGCCACCACCTGATCACGGGCCCCGAACGGCTGGCCTTCCCGCTCCACACCGAGGCGGTCCGGAAGTGGTTCGCGGGGGAGTACGACCGGGAGGTGCCGGGCTGAGGGGCGCCGCCCACCCGGAGGTCTCAGCCGCACCGCACCCGGACCGGCAGCCCGACCTCCTCCACCCCCTCGTCCCCGACGCGCTCGACCACCACCCGGCCGTCCACCAGTCGCGACTGGTAGCGCTCGATCTCGGCCGGCTCCCAACCGTCCCCACTGTCCCGCACGACGAGCCCTCCGCCCGTCCGCCCCGCGGCGGGCGCCCACACCTCCAGGACCAGTTCGCCGTCCTCGCCCCGTACGGGAAGCACCGCCCCCGCCCGGGCCAGGACGGGCACCCTGGACGGCGGCGCGTCGAGCAGGACCTGCCCCGGCCCCTCGTGCGCGCGCCCGGTCGCCGTGTCGTACCAGCGTCCGCGCGGCAACCGCACCGCCCGCCGGTCCGCCCCCGGCGTCAGCACCGGCGCCACGAGCAGCGCGTCACCCAGCAGGAACGCGTCCTCGCAGTCGCGCAGCAGCCGGTCCTCGGGCGCCCCCCACCACAACGGACGGACGTACGGCGCGCCCGTCATCCGGGCCAGTCGGGCCAGGGTCGTGAAGTACGGGTGCAGCCGTTCGCGTTCCAGCAGGGCCGCACGCGCGTGCTCCAGGACCTCGGGGCCGAACTCCCACGGTTCGCGCCGCCCCGCGTCGATCGCGGCGTGCGTACGGAACAGGGGCAGCCACGCCCCCAGCTGGTACCAGCGGAGGAACAGCTCCGGCGACGGGCTGCCGTCGAACCCGCCCACGTCCGGCCCCGAGTAGGGGACCCCGCACAGGCCGAGTCCCAGCACCAGGGAGAGGGAGGCCCGCAGCCCCGGCCACCCCGTCGACACGTCGCCGGACCAGGTGCCGCCGAACCGCTGCATCCCGACCCAACCGGAACGCGAGAAGAGGAACGGCCGCTCGTCCGGCCGCAACCTGCGCAACCCCTCGTACCCGGCCCGGGCCATCCCGAGCCCGTAGACGTTGTGCGCCTCCCCGTGGTCGCCACCCCGTCCCTCCAGGGCGTGCCGTGCCGAACGGGGCAGCGTCGGATCCCCGAAGGGCACGAAGGACACCGGCTCGTTCATGTCGTGCCACACCCCCGAGAAGCCCTGGCGCAACCGCTCCTCGTACAGACCGCCCCACCACTCCCGCACCGCCGGATCCGTGAAGTCCGGATAGGCGCACTCACCGGGCCACACCACCCCGTGCACCTCCTGGCCCCGTGCGTCCTTGACGAAGGCACCGGCCGCCACCCCGCCGTCGTACACCGGGTCGCCGGGTGCCGCCCTGACCGCCGGGTCCACGATCGACACCAGGCGCACGCCCTGCTCCCGCAGTTCCTCGGCGAGCCCCGGCAGATCGGGAAACCGCTCCCGGTCGACCGTGAACACCCGGTGTCCGTCGTAGTGGTCGATGTCCAGGTGCACCGCCGACAGCGGCAGTCCCCGCTCCCGGTACCCGGCGACCACGCGCCGCACTTCCCCGGCGCTGCCGAAGCCCCAGCGGGCGTGCTGCGGCCCGAGCGCCCACGACGGCGGCAGCGCGGGAGCACCCGTCAGCGCCGCCCAGCCGTGCAGCACGCGTGCGGGGGAGCCGACGACCACCCAGCAGCGCAGCGGCCCGCCCGTCATCCGGACCTCGCTGGTTCCCGGCCGGTCGTGCCCCGACCCCGCTCCCTCCTCGCCCTCGGCCAGGGTCACCCGGCCGTCCCAGGTGTTGTCGTGGAAGGCCAGGTGCGTACCGGCGTCCGACACCACGAACTGCACGGGCATGGTCAGGTAGAGCGGATCGTCCCCCGGTCCGAAGCCCCCCTGCGGATCGGTGTTCCACAGCCGGTACGAGCCGTCCCGCAGGCGCGGCCCCGCCGACCGTCCGCCGAGGCCGAAGAACCGGGCGTCGGCCGGCACCTCGCTGCGCTGCACCCAGCGTGCGGCTCCGCCCCCCGCCGGAGCCCCCGCACCGCCACCGCCACCGGCTCCCGCTTCCCCGCCGCCCGCCGGCTCCCACCAGCGCGGCGGCAGGTCACGGCGCAACAGCACCCCGCCCGGAGTCCGCAGCTCGACCGCCCCGTGCCGGGAAACCGTCACCGTCACCCGCTCCGACACGATCCGCCACCCCCCGTCGGTGTCCGGTTCGAGGGACGCCCGGGGATCGGGTTCGGGCGCCTCGCCCGCCAGGGCGTACGAGGGCAGCGGCGCGGCCCCGTCCCACCCCCAGAACACGGTGCCCCCCGCCGACACGCAGATCTGCAGCGCGGACCGGGCGAAGCGGACGGTCCCCCCGCCGGGTGCCGCCTCCGCCTCCAGCGCCACCCCCGGCACCCTGGCCCGCTCGACCCCCCTCGGCGGGAGCCCCCACGCGTCCGTGCGCCGCTGTCGCCATGCCGCCCGCGCCGCCCGCAACCCCTGCACCGAACCGAACACCTTCATCGAACGCACCAGTCCCCGACCGTCCATGCAGCTCACCCTGCCATCCGCCGGGGGCCGAACCGGCTCCGTTCAGCTGTCGTTCACCCGTGGCGGGAGCACATGTTCAACTACCCGACCATGGGGCGGCAGACCTGGTGCGAAAGAGGATCACATGGCATCGTCCTGTCAGCCGCGTCACGCGCACACCCCAGCACGTGCGCGCGACACACGCAGACCCGCGTACAGCCAGGGAGCCGCCCCAAATGACATCAGCAGCGCCGTCCGAGCCGCTTTGGCAGCCGGACGAGGAACGCATCGCCACGGCCGCCGTCACCCGCTTCCAGGCCTGGGCCGCTGAGCACCACGGCGCCCCGGCCGAGGGCGGGTACCCGGCGCTTCACCGCTGGTCGGTCGAGGAACTCGAAACCTTCTGGGAGGCGGTCGTCGAGTGGTTCGACGTCCGCTTCTCCACCCCGTACGAGCAGGTCCTCGGAGACCGCTCCATGCCCGGTGCCGAATGGTTCCCCGGAGCCACCCTCAACTACGCCGAGCACGCCCTGCGCGCTGCCCACGAGCGTCCTCACGACACCGCCCTGCTGCACGTCGACGAGACGCAGGAGCCCACGCCGATCACCTGGGGCGAGCTCCGCCGCCAGGTCGGCTCCCTCGCCGCCGAACTGCGCGCCCTCGGCGTGCGCCCCGGTGACCGGGTCAGCGGCTACCTGCCCAACGTCCCGCAGTCCGTCGTGGCGCTCCTCGCCACCGCGGCCGTCGGCGGCGTGTGGACCTCCTGCGCCCCGGACTTCGGCGCCCGCAGCGTCCTCGACCGCTTCCAGCAGGTCGAACCGGTCGTCCTCTTCACCGTCGACGGCTACCGCTACGGCGGCAAGGAGCACGACCGGCGCGACACCGTGGCGGAGCTGCGCGCCGAGCTCCCCACGCTCCGTGCCGTGGTCCACATCCCGCTCCTCGGCACCCCGGCCCCCGAGGGCACCCTGGCCTGGTCCGACCTCGTGGCCGCCGACGTCGAGCCGGTCTACGAGCAGGTCCCCTTCGCGCACCCGCTGTGGGTCCTGTACTCGTCCGGGACGACCGGCCTGCCGAAGGCGATCGTGCAGTCCCAGGGCGGCATCCTCGTCGAGCACGTCAAGCAGCTGGGCCTGCACTGCGACCTCGGTCCCGAGGACGTGTTCTTCTGGTACACCTCCACCGGCTGGATGATGTGGAACTTCCTCGTCTCCGGCCTCCTCACCGGCACGACCGTGGTCCTGTACGACGGCAGCCCCGGCTATCCGGACACCGCGGCCCAGTGGCGCGTAGCCGAGCGCACCCGCGCCACCCTGTACGGCACTTCGGCGGCATACGTGATGGCCTGCGCCAAGGCCGACGTCCACCCCGGACGTGACTTCGACCTGTCCGCGGTGAAGTGCGTCGCCACCACCGGCTCCCCGCTGCCCCCCGACGGGTTCCGCTGGCTCCACGACGAGGTCCGGGAGGACCTGTGGATCGCCTCCGTCAGCGGCGGCACCGACGTCTGCTCCTGCTTCGCCGGTGCCGTGCCCACGCTGCCCGTCCACATCGGCGAGCTTCAGGCGGCCGGCCTCGGCACCGATCTCCAGTCCTGGGACCCTTCGGGGAAGCCCCTGGTCGGCGAGGTCGGCGAACTCGTCGTCACCAACCCCATGCCGTCCATGCCGATCCACTTCTGGAACGACCCCGACGGCAGCCGCTACCGCGACAGCTACTTCGAGATGTTCCCCGGCGTCTGGCGTCACGGGGACTGGATCACGATCACCGACCACGGCTCGGTCGTCATCCACGGCCGCTCCGACTCGACCCTGAACCGCCAGGGCGTCCGGATGGGGAGCGCCGACATCTACGAGGCGGTCGAACGCCTCCCCGAGATCCGGGAGTCCCTGGTCATCGGCCTGGAGGAGCCGGACGGCGGCTACTGGATGCCGCTCTTCGTGCACCTCGTGGAGGGCGCCACCCTGGACGAGGAACTGATCGCCCGCATCAAGCGGACGATCCGCTCCGAACTCTCCCCGAGGCACGTGCCCGACGAGATCATCGAGGTCCCGGGCGTCCCGCACACCCTCACGGGCAAGCGCATCGAGGTCCCGGTCAAGCGCCTCCTCCAGGGCACCCCGCTGGCCAAGGCCGTCAACGCGGGTTCGGTCGACGACCTCGGCCTCCTGCACTTCTACGAGAACCTGGCGGCCAACCGCCGGAGCTAGACCACGTCGTGCCGCGGGGCCGTCGGTCCGCCCGGACCGACGGCCCCGCCCCGTACACCGGGCCTCCGGCAGCGCCCCGGACGCCGCGCTCGCCGGGGGCTTTCCGCACCCCGCCGGGGCCGGGCGGTTCGACTCCGTGACGCACCCGTGCACCGTGCCGCCAACGGGTCCGGTCCGTCACCCCCCGTACGTGGCCTGTCCGTCCCCGAGCACCTCGGCGAAGTCCGTCGCGAGCCGCATCGCGTCCTCCGGCACGAGCGCCGCCGTGGTGATGCGCACGGCCGGCGGGGCGTCGATCCGGAACCTGGCTCCCGCGGCCACCCACCACCCTTGTGTCCGCAGCCCGTTCACCACGGCCGATTCGTCCCGCACCGGTACCCACACGTTGAGCCCGCTCGCCCCGACCGCCCGGATCCCGTGCGCCCCCAGTGCGCCGATCAGCGCGGCGCGGCGCTCCCCGTAGGCCCGCTGGCCCGTCGCCACCAGTTCCCGCACCGCTTCGTCGGCGAGCAGTCCGGCCACCGCCCCCTGCAGGACGTGACTGATCCAGCCCGAGGTCATCAGCATCCGGCCGTCGTGCCGCGCCAGCGTCACCGCATCGCAGGCCACACCGGCCCAGCGCAGGTCGATGCCGAGGTGCTTCGACACGGTCCGCACCTGGGCCCACCGGTCGAGCCCCGCTGCTGCGAGCGTGTGCGAGGCGGCCCCGCCGGCCTCCGCGTGGTGGTCGTCCTCGACGACGAGCACCTCGGGGAAACCTCCCAGCAGCGCGGCCAGTTCGTCCCTGCGGGCCCGGGTGAAGAACGCCCCGGTCGGGCACTGGCCCCGTGGACTGCACACCACTGCGCGCACCCCGCTCCGCAACGCGCTCCGCAGCGCGTCCGGGACGAGCCCCTCGCCGTCCACCGCCACCGGCACCATCCGCAACCCCAATGCGGGAACCAGGTCCAGCAGGTGGTGGAATCCGGGGTCCTCCACCGCGACGGCATCGCCGGGCCGCAGTTCCGTCGACAGCAGGCGCGCGATGCAGTCGAGCACGCCGTGCGCGAAGGTGACGTGTTTGATCGGAACCCCGTCCCGCTCGAACCACGCCCGGGTCAGTGCCTCCAGACCGGCGAGCCGCGGGGCGGCGCGATGGGAGCCGTAGACGGGGGCCACGGTCGCCGGAAAGCGGAGCACGGGCAGGAAGGCCGGGTCCGGATGCCCGCCGGCCAGGTCCACCAGGCCGACCGGCACGCGCGGAGGCCGTCGGGAAGCCACCGCCGGTGCCTCCGCCACCACGGTCCCGCCGCGGCCCCGCGTGACGACCAGCCCGCGCCGCCGCAACTCCTTGTAGGCCGTCGCGACGGTGCCCGGACTCACCTCCAAGTCCTCGGCGAGCCGCCGCACCGGCGGCAGGGCGTCGCCCGGGGCGAGCCCGCCCTCGGACACGCCCCGTTCCACGGACGCGGCAATCCCCTTGGCCGTCGTCCCTTCGATCGAATATTGTGCTGCCACGTAGTCAATTATGTATCAATACAAAAGAATCGGCAAGGGGGATCCATGAGCCGCACTGTCCCGTCCATCCGCACGTCCCTCAAGGACCGCATCCCCGGAGGCACCGACGGCCGCCGCATGCTCCTCGTCGGCTTCATCGACAAGTGCGGCACCGGGCTCTGGTCCACGGCCATGGCCCTCTACTTCACCTATGTGACCGGTCTCGGCCTCGGTCAGGTCGGCCTCCTGATCGCCCTCTCCGGCGCGGCGGGCATCGCCGGCGCCCCCCTCGGAGGCCGCCTCGCCGACCGCTTCCCCCTCGTGCGCGTCATCATCTGCAGCCAACTCCTCCGTGCCGCGGCCCTCTTCGCCCTCCTCACCACCGACCACTACCCGCTGCTCGTCCTTTTCGCTGCCGTCGGCGCCCTCCCCGACCGCGCCACCAACGTCCTCACCAAGCTCTACGCGGCCCGCGTCGCCGGCTCCGAACGCATCCGCTACCAGGCCATCAACCGCACCACCTCCAACTTCGGCTGGACCCTCGGAGGCCTCGGTGCCGCCGCGGCGCTCGCGGTCGGCTCCAGCACCGCCTTCCACGTCCTGCTGCTCGGCAACGCCTTCTCCTACCTCGTGATGGCCGCCCTCACCTCCCGCTGCGCCGAACCCCCCGCCCCCGCCCGCGCCGCCTCTGCCTCCGCCGACGAGGCCCGCACGACCAAGCCCTCCAACCCGTGGTGCGACCGGGGTTTCCTCGCCTTCACCGCCGGAGAGTCCGTCTTCTTCCTCCACGACTCGATCCTCCAGGTGGCCCTGCCGCTCTGGATCGTCCACGCCACCGAGGCCCCCGTCGGCCTCGCGCCGCTCCTGCTCGTCATCAACAGCGTCCTCGTCGTGCTCTTCCAGGTCCCCCTCTCCCGCTTCGGCGCCACCACCGACGCCGCCCGTCGACTGCTCGCACCCCTTGCGGGCCTCTTCGCCGTCGGCACCCTCGCCCTCGGCGCGTCTCCCCTCGGCGGACCCGCCCTCGCCGTCACGGCCCTGGTGGTCGCAGCCGTCGCCCTCACCTTCGCCGAGATGATCCACACCATCGCGTCCTGGGAGATCTCCGTCGCCCTGGCACCCGACGACGCCCAGGGCGCCTACCTCGGAGTCCACGGCCTCGCCCAGTCCACCCAGCGCTTCGTCGGCCCCCTGCTCGTGACCGGCATCGTCTCCGTCGGCCCCTTCGCCTGGCCCGCCCTCGGAGCCGTCCTCGTCGCGACCACCGCGGCCCAGCACCGCCTCGTCCGCCGCCGCCTCTCCCGCCGGTCACTGTCAGTCCCGAAGGTTACTGTGAGTGAGCATTGACCGGACCGTCACCAGGGGGAGACATGAACCGGACCGGCACCACTGCCGCAGACCTCCGCCGCGCCCTGCGCCGCGAGGTTTCCAGCACCATCGGCCTCCTTGCCGACGAGCGGGACTTCGCAGCCATGCGCAGGTACCGCACCTTCGCCTTCGACGACCACACCACCTATCTGCACCAGGTCGAGGCCCTCCTCAGGACCCTCACGGCCCGGGGCGGCCACATCACCGTCATCCTCTTCGACCCCGAGGAGTACGCGACCTGGTGCACCGAAACGGGCACCGACCCCGACCGGCCCACCAGCCGCAGCCGCTTCACCGCCCAACTGGCCACCACGGCCGCCCGCGTCACCTACACCGGCCAACCCCTCACCGTCCTCCTCCCCGAACTGGTCGACGCCGCAACCCGCCGGGCCACCTGGGAATACGCCACCACCGTCCTCGCCACTGCCGGCGACTGCGCGGGGTGCGGGGAGGACATCGGCGAAGCCGCGTACGAACGGGCTGCCCTGCTGCTCGCCCGCCTCCTGGACGCCGCGGGCCAGGGCACCCACCACCTCGTCTGCAGCATCCCGGTCGCCGGCGACCAACTCCTCGCCGCCCTCCACGCCCACGACACCGCACTTCCCCGTGACGACACCGCCACCGAATTCACCGCGGTCCTCGCCACCGGCATCGCCCTGGCCGCACCCGGCGGAGTCGTCCTGCGCACCAGCAACCCCGACGGCCCCGACCGCCTCCACGGCTGGCGTCTCTCGGGCGACGCCCTGACCCCGCTCACCGAGGCCGAGGTCTTCGCCGCCTACTGCACCGACGCCCGCACCGGCGAACCGATCCCCCCGGAAAGGGGAGTGGAGTACCACGCCGGCCTCCCCCTCGCCCCCAACCCCGGCGACGGAACCGCCCACCACTGACCCCGCCCATGGCGGAGGGGCTCCCCGTCACCCAGTGACGGGAAGCCCCTCCTCACACCATCGGCACCGCTAGGAGATCACTCCCCGGAGAGCACCGCCTGCGCGGCCAACCGCGCCTCGTGCGCCGTGTCCGCGGCCCGCGCCGCAGACGCGGCACGCTCGCACTGCGCCAGCGTGTACTTCGCGAGCGTCGCCCGCACGTAGGGGATCGACGCCGCCCCCATGGACAGGGAGGTGACCCCCAGACCCGTCAGTACGCACGCGAGCAGCGGATCCGAGGCCGCCTCGCCACAGACACCGCAGCTCTTGCCCTCGGCCTTGGCCGCCTCGGCGGACAGCGCCACCAGGTCGAGCAACGCCGGCTGCCACGGGTCCTGAAGCCGGGACACCGCACCGACCTGACGGTCGGCCGCGAAGGTGTACTGGGCCAGGTCATTGGTGCCCAGCGACAGGAACTCGACCTCCTGGAGGATCGAGCGCGCCCGCAGCGCAGCCGACGGGATCTCGACCATCGCACCGAACTTCGCCCGCAGCCCCGCCTCACGGCACGCGTCCGCAAACGCCTTGGCATCCGTGCGGTCGGCCACCATCGGAGCCATGACCTCGAGGTACACCGGCAGCCCCTCGGCCGCCTTCGCCAGCGCGGCGAGCTGGGTCCGCAGCACCTCCGGGTGGTCGAGCAGCGACCGCAGGCCCCGCACCCCGAGCGCAGGATTGGGCTCGTCCGCCGGCGTCAGGAAGTCCAGCGGCTTGTCGGCCCCCGCATCGAGCACCCGCACGACCACACGACCCTCGGGGAACGCCTCGAGGACCTTGCGGTAGGCATCGACCTGCTTCTCTTCGGACGGAGCGTTCTTGCTGTCGTCGAGGAACAGGAACTCCGTGCGGAACAGTCCGACGCCTTCGGCACCCGCCTCCACCGCAGCCGGCACGTCCGCCGGGCCACCCACGTTGGCGAGCAGCGGCACCTTGTGGCCGTCGGAGGTGGCCCCCGGACCACTGGACGTGGCCAGCGCGGCCTTGCGCTCCGCCGCGGCCTTCGTCAGCTGCTCCTTCTTCTCTTCGCTCGGGTCCACGAAGAGCTCGCCGGTGGAGCCGTCGACCGCGATGAGCGTGCCCTCGGCCAACTCACCCGCGCCGGGCAGCGCCACGATCGCCGGCACGCCCAGGGCCCGCGCGAGGATCGCGCTGTGGCTGGTCGGTCCGCCCTCCTCCGTCACGAAGCCAAGCACCAACGCAGGATCGAGCAGCGCCGTGTCCGCAGGCGCCAGGTCCCGCGCGATCAGCACGTACGGCTCGTCGCTGTCCGGCACGCCGGGCATCGGCACCCCGAGCAGACGGGCGACGATCCGGTTCCGCACGTCGTCCAGGTCGGCGACCCGGCCCGCCATGTACTCGCCGGCGCCCGCGAGCAACTCGCGATAGTGCGAGAACGCGTCGTAGATGCCCCGTTCCGCCGTGCTGCCGACCGCGATCCTGCGGTCCACATCGGCGATGAGCTCCGGGTCCTGGGCGATCATCGCCTGTGCCTCGAGCACCGCCTGGGCCTCACCGCCGGCCAGATTGCCCCGGGCGATCAGATCCGCGGCGACTGCCTCCACGGCCTGACGGGCGCGCCCCTGTTCGCGCTCCGCCTCGTCCGCGGGAATCTGCTTGGCCGGCGGCTCCAGAACCGCAGTGCCCATGTGCCGGACCTCGCCGATCGCCACTCCGTGGCTGACGCCGACGCCTTGCAGCGTTGTCTCCATCTCACCTGTCTCCGATTGAGCGACGGTCCCGGCCGCCGCATTGAATGTCGAACTCGCGGTCGTCACGGGGACGGCCCGGCTCAGCTCCAGCCGAAGAGCTGGTCGCCGGCCTTCACGTCGCCGTTCTCGACGACATCGGAGAGCGAGTCCGCAGTGGCCTCCAGGGCCACGATGGGACAGATGGGGGACTTGCCGGCCGCCTCGACCTCGGAAGGGTTCCACCGCACGACGGCCTGCCCGCGCGTCACGGTGTCGCCCTTGCTGACGAGGAGTTCGAAGCCCTGCCCATTGAGCTGGACGGTGTCGATGCCGAGATGGGTGAGCACGCCGTGCCCTTCACCGTCGACCACGACGAAGGCGTGGGGGTGCATGGAGACGACGACCCCATCGATGGGGGAGACGGCCTCCGAAGGCTCACGTACGGGATCGATGGCGGTACCGGGACCGACCATCGCACCGGAGAAGACGGGGTCGGGAACTGCGGCGAGACCGATGGCGCGTCCAACGAGCGGCGACGTCACGGTTGTCATGGGAAGCCTCCCAGGGGCGGAGATTGTGTGGCGCCGTCACTACCTGTCCTGGACGGCGTACTGCTCTGAAGCGTATGTCATAGGAAGTCCCGGTTCCGCACGAGATGTACCAGTTGGGCGGAGCTAGGGACTACCAGAAACGGTTTGCCTCTACTGACGGTGGGATGTACTGTCGTACTCCTGCTTGACCCCAACGCGGCTTTGGGTCGCGGGTCGGCAGCACCTATCAAGCCAGATCCTAACCCCAGTGGTCTACACCTCTGCATGCTCGCAGTGATGTGGTCAGCGGGACCGAGAAAGCCTGGTAGTGTTCAACCCCGCCGGGAAGGGAAAAGCGAAAGCGAATTCCAATCCCAGCGAACCGCTCCGGCGGGTGGCAGAAACAGAAATTGAATCTGCTAAGCTGGAAACGAAGGAAGCGCCCGGAGGGCCTGGGAACAGGAACGATGGAAGCGTCCGTATCTTGAGAACTCAACAGCGTGCCAAAAATCAACGCCAGA
>NZ_JBHYMK010000061.1:0-48222 GCF_042743065.1 Streptomyces sp. NPDC058872 | reverse complement strand
CCACCGATGCCAGCGTGCTGGGCGAGAACGCCAGGTGCAGCTTCGGGGCGGCGGCCCGGTCGTCCACGTCCCAGCGTCGTCCGCGCTCGCTGACCAGGACGTAGTCGTGTTCCAGCCGGGTGGTGCCGCCGACGGCGCTGCCGAGGCTGACGCCGACCCGCCAGGGATTCTCGACGGCGGTGTCGACGCCGGAGTCGCGGACGGCTTCTCCGGCGGCGACGGCCGCGAACTGGATGTACCGGTCGGCGTGCTCGACCAGTTCCTGCGGAAGGCCGTGGGCGTACGGGTCGAAGTCGCACTCGGCAGCGATGCGGGAGCGCAGGCCGACCGGGTCGAACAGGGTGATCCCGCGGGTCGCCGTGCGCCCCTGGCTGAGGAGGTCCCAGAAGGCCGCGGTCCCGGCGCCGCCCGGGGCGACCACGCCGATGCCGGTGACGGCCACGCGTCGCTTCACTCGAGCGCCCCCTCCCGCTCACGTGCCCGTCCATGGTCGGCGCCCGCTGCGCACGGCGCCGTCCCGGCCGTGTCCTCGGTGTCGACGTGGCCGAGGCTCGGGTGCGGGGCGAGCGGCCCCAGGTGGAAGACCATGCGGGCCTCCACGTCGCCGACGTTGCGGAAGCGGTGCCGGACGTCGACCGGGATCAGCAGTCCCTGGTCGGGCACGAGCGTGTGCGTCTCGCCGTCCAGGTCCACTTCGAGCAGGCCGGAGACGACGTAGACGAACTCCTCGGAGTACGGGTGGTAGTGCTCGCCGATGCGGTCTCCCGGCTGGATGATGGCCAGTCCCATGAAGCCGCTGGTGGAGCCCACGGTGGCAGGCGTGAGCATGGCCCGGAGGTCACCTCCGCGTCTGCAGTTGGGTTCCGTGTCGCTCAGGTTCACGATGCGCGGACGCTGCTGGAGCATGGGGTGGTACCTCCGGTTGTGACGGTGACGTGTGACGGACGGCCGGGGCCGGGGCCCCGCGGAACGGATCCGGTGGCCCGCGGTCGGGCCGGTGGCCGGACGGCCCGCGGCGGTCCTCTCAGGAGTCGACGGAGCGGCGGTCGGTGACGGGCAGCATGTCGGCGTGCGACAGGAGCCGGTTGAGGTTGCGCTCGGTCTCCAGGGACCCCTCGACGCCGATGGCGGCTCCGTCGAGGAGGCGCTCGAGCACCTTGGCCTTCCTGGTCCCCTTGACGCCGAGGGCCGCGACCGGGTCGAGGTCGAGGTCGCCCTCGACGTCGATCAGACGCACCACGACGTCGTCGCGCTGGAAGACGGTGCTGCCGTGGACGGGGCTGTCGGGGTCGTCCGCGGCCTCCGCGTCCTGCTGGGCCAGGAGCCGGGCCAGGTCGGTGCCGCGCCCCTCCTTCGCCGGGTAGTACAGCGCGTGGCGCCGGAGGTCGGTCGGCTCGGGGCCGGCGGAGACCACGTGGTGCACGGCCGGGAGGGCCGCCCGGGTGAAGAAGACACGGGCCGACTCGGGATCGGTGAGGTCCCGGTCCTGCTCCAGGTACGGATTGATGGCCTCCTCGACCGCCCGGACCTCGGGCTGCCGGGCGACGTGCCGCAGCGCGGAGAGGAGGTCGCCCTCGACTTCGACGGCCCGTACGACGCGGTTGCCGTGCATGAACAGCGAGGTGCGGCGGAGTCGGGTGTTCTCGTCGACCTGTGCCTGGGGCGACTCGTATCCGGCGAGGAGCTCCGCGACCTTCGACTCGGAGCCCGGCTTGACGGTGAACGTGAGCGCGTGGCGGGTGACTCCGTCGCCCACGCGGGCGGCGACCTGCTCCCCCGCGAGGGCCTCCGGGGTGACCGGCCGCTGGGCCCCGGTCTCCCTGAGGATGCTGTAGCGCATCGACCGGGTGTCCCGGACGCAGCTGTGCATCGGCTTGACCACCTCGACGTGTTCCTCGCTGTTGACCCAGGCGAGGAAGGGCGGGGCGCTCTCCCACTCGCTGGTGATGAGCCATTGGGAGGGGTTCTCGATGGACTGGCACAGCTGGTCGCTGATGTGGCCGGGGACGTCGGCGACCTGCCTCCGCATGATTTCGTAGGCTTCGAGGAACTGCTGCTGGGCTCCGTCGTACAGGTCGAGCAGCAGGATCACCCGCAGCCTGGACCCGTCGAACACCGACTGCGAAACGCGTGCGGCGCTGGTCATGGGGCGCACCTCTTCTCGTCTTTCGAGAGCGGGGAGGGACCGCCTGGCTCGGAAGGCCGGGGTCGTCATGTACTGATCGTTGGCGCGGGCAGGCCCTCCACGCGAGTCCCACGGGGCGGATGAGTGAACCGCGCGTCATTCGGGTGCTCTCCAGGCAGGGTCGGGAGCTCCTGGGGGCAGACATCTGCTTCCCATCCTCGACCTGCGTCAGCGATGACGCTGGAGGCCTTCAATGAACCGAAGCGAAGCGACCGGCGAGGTCGACCAACGCACGCCCGTGCTGATCGTCGGCGGCTCTCTGGTGGGCCTGTCCACCTCGCTGTTCCTGGGACGCCTCGGCGTGCCGCACATGCTGGTCGAGCGCCACGCGGGCACCTCGATCCATCCGCGGGGGCGCGGGAACAACGTGCGCACCATGGAGGTGTTCCGCGCCGCTGGCCTTCGGGACCGCATCCACGAGGCCGCGTCCGTGCTCGCGGGGAACAACGGGATCCTGCAGGCGCCCAGCCTGGTCGGCGACGCCGGCGAGTGGCTCTTCCGGGAGATCGACCCCGGAGGGGGCCTTGCCCGGTTCAGCCCGGCCGAGTGGTGCCTGTGCAGCCAGAACGACCTCGAACCCGTGCTCCTCGATGCCGCGCGGGAGCTGGGCGGGGACCTGCGGTACTCGACCGAACTGATGTCGTTCGAGCAGGACGGCGAAGGGGTGACCGCGCGGATCAAGAGCCGCGAGACCGGCGAGCACACCACGGTCCGGGCCGACTACCTGGTGGCGGCGGACGGCCCGCGCAGCCCCGTGCGGGAGCAGCTCCGCATCGGGCAGAACGGCTCCGGCGACCTGTTCCACAACGTGAGCGTCACCTTCGAATCCCCTGACCTCGCGGACGTCGTGGGCGACCGGCGCTTCATCGTCTGCTACCTCACGAACCCGGGGGCGGACGGGGCCCTGCTGCCGGTGGACAACGCCAGGCGGTGGGTGTTCCACGCCCCGTGGCACCCCGAACACGGGGAAACGCTCGAGGAGTTCACCGACGAACGGTGCCGGGAGCACATCAGGCGCGCCGTGGGCGTTCCGGACCTTCAGGTGGAGATCACGGGCCGGGCTGCGTGGCACGCCGCCGAGCGGATCGCCGAACGGTACGCGGACGGGCGGGTGTTCCTCGTCGGCGACGCGGCCCACGAGATGCCTCCCACCGGGGCCTTCGGCTCCAACACCGGCATCCAGGACGCCCACAACCTCGCGTGGAAGCTCGCGGCGGTCCTGGGCGGCTGGGCGGGTCCCGGCCTGTTGGCCTCGTACGACGCGGAGCGCCGGCCGGTCGCGGAGACGACGAGCGCCCGCGCCGCGTCCCGTTCGGTCGAGCACAGCCACCCGGGGTACGCGCCCGATTCGGGAGCGGGCGGCCCGGCGGGGAAGCGGGGCGGGATCCTCAACGTCGCGCTGGGCTACCGCTATCCGCACGGCGCGGTCCTGGGCGCGGACCCCGCGGTCCCGGTCGTTCCGGACGGCCTCCGGTTGACGGGCGAGCCCGGTAGTCGTGCGCCCCACCTGTGGCTGGACCGTGACGGAGTGCGGCTCTCGTCCCTCGACCTGTACGAGCGGCGTCCGGTGCTGTTGTCGACGGCGGGCTCCGGCGCCGGTTGGCACGCCGCGGCGCAGCAGGTCGCCGAGGACCTCGGGGTGCCCCTGGAGTCCCACCGGATCGGCGGGGGTCCCGATGCGGAGCTCTGTCCCGCGGACGGGACGGATTGGGCCCGGGCCCACGGGGTGACCGCGGACGGTGCGGTCCTGGTCCGGCCCGACGGTTTCGTCGCCTGGCGCTCCGAGGGGGCGGCGGAGCACCCGGTGTCGGCCCTGCGGGTCGCCCTGGGGACCGTGCTGGACCGGGAACCGCGGTCCGGGCGGGAACGCGGCGGAGCCCGTTGAACCGGGCGGGGCGGGCCCGCACGCCGTGCGAGGGTCCGCCCCGCCACCGGTGGGTGCGGACGGTGGGGCGACGCGGGCGGAGCGCCCCGTCCGAGCGGAAGGGCCGGGACGGCGGGACGGGGAGCCCGCCCCGGGCCGGTTCGGTGCCCGCGGGCACCGCGTTAGGGTGGGGGGTGCTTCCTCGAACCCTCCTGACCGGTCCGTCGCTGGCTGATGCCGCCCTCCTCTCCCACGTGGAGCAGGGCAGGGACTGGCCGCTGCTGGTGTGGGCCCCGGGGCCGGGCGTGCGGATGGTGTCGAGTGCGGTCCTCGGTGGGGGGATCGGTGAGCGGCAGTGGGTCGTGAACGCCCAGGTCCCGCCCGGCTACGCCCGGCTCGACCCCGTCGCCCATCTGCGCGAACTGGCCTCCGGGGCGGGACTCGACGGCGCCGGCGTGGGGCTCATGACCGCGGCGTCGGTCGCCGGCCGGTGCCACGCCGCGGACGGCGGCGCGGAGGCCGTGGTCACCGCCGGGATCGGGGTGCGGGGCTGGGCGGCCGTGCCGGAGGGGCCCGTGGTGGCACCGCGGCCCGGCACGATCAACATCGTCGTGTCCTTGCCGGTCCCGCTGACGGATGCCGCACTCGTGAATGCGGTCGCCACCGCCACCGAGGCGAAGGTGCAGGCACTGGTGGAGTTGGGCGCCGACGCGTCCGGCACTCCCACGGACGCCGTCTGCGTGGCCGTGCCCTCCCCCGGCTCGGCGCCCGCCGGAAGCCCCGTCGAGTGCTTCGCCGGGCCGCGGTCGTACTGGGGCGGGCGGTTGGCCCGCGCGGTGCACGCCGCGACCCGGGCCGCCTGTGCGGGACCGCTCGCCTCCCCGACGGTTCCCTCCGCCGTCAACCGTGGGCGAGCAGCGAGGCGGTGAGTTCGGCGGCGCGGCGGTGCCAGAGGTCCGCGCCCCTGAGCATGGCGTGGCCCCCGCTCGGCATGGGGATGCCCGCCGCGTCGGCACCCGCCGCCCGCGCCCGGCGGACGAACTCCCAGGACTGGCGGGCCGACGTCACGCGGTCGCGCTCGTCGTGGAGCAGGTAGAGGCGCCGACCGCCGAGGTGCTCCACCGGCTCGTCAGCGGGACACCAGGGGGCGAGCGCCACGACCCCCCGTACGGCGGGATCGCCCGCGACCCGGAGCGCGGCCCGGCCTCCCATGGAGTGGCCGAGGAGGACGACCGGCACCGGCCCGGTCCGTTCCCGGAGCAGCGCGAGGGCCGCCTCGGCGTCCCTGGCCGCGTCGGCGCGCGCGCCGTTCCAACCGCGATGGCGGTAGCGCACCTCTGCGACCAGTACGCCCCTGCCCCGCACGGCACGGGTCACGGCGGTCGCGAACGGGCGCATGCGCAGGGCGGGGAGGTTGAGGGCGGGCGGCGGCTCGGGGCCCTCGGCCCGACCGCCGTGGAGCAACAGCACGGCCGCGGCGGGCTCGGCGGGCTCGCTGCGGACGAGGAGGGCGGTCGGGTCGGCACGCCGGGTGCGGCACCGGGTCATCACGCGGCCGTCCCGACGGCCCGCCGGTGCACCGGCCGGGGGTGGTAGCCGTTCGTGCGGGCCGCGCGACCGGGCCGCTGGGCCATGGAGCCTCCAGGATTCTGGGTGGGACGACCGTGAGGCCCGCAGTCTGCCAGGCCGCGCGGGCCAAGGGGTACACGAGGCTTCGGAACCGCCGTCCCCTCCGGGCGTGTCGGCGGCTGCCGAGCCGACGACGGAGGCCGTGCACGGTTCCGGCGGCGCACGGTCCGACGGAGGCGCGGCCCATCGGAGTGAGCTCGCCCACCCGCACGGACGAGTCCTGACCTCCTCCGGCTCCGCGGGCTCGACCGAGGACCCGGAGTGCCGAAGAGTGGCCTCCGGTCCCTTCGATGGGGTACGACCAGATCACGGGCCCCGAGCCCGTCGTGACCAGTGGGACCGACCCCGACCGCACGTCCCGTTCGAGCAGGGAGCCCCATGGCACACCGCCACCCGTTCCGCCGCTGCCGCGACGCCCTCGCCGTCGCGGTGCTCGCCCTCGTGGCCGCCGCCCTGCCCGGTGCACCGGCTCCGTCGGACGCTTCCGCCGCCGGACCCGCCTTCGACCCGGCGCCCGCGCGGGCGGGACTGGAGCGCCTGCTGCCCGCGAGGGCGGCGCAGTTCACCCTGGTCCCCGTCGAGGAGTCGGACTCCGGGGACCACTTCTCCGTCTCCGGCACGGCGGGGGCGATCGAGGTGCGGGGCACCTCACCGGCCACGCTGCTCGCCGGGGTGGGCTGGTACCTGGAGCGGGTGGCCGGCGTCGACATCGGCTGGCCCGGCGGGAGCGTCGACCGGCTGCCCGCCGTGCTCCCCGCGGTCTCCGGAACCCTCACGAAGTCGGCGACCGTGCCCCACCGCTACGCCCTGAACGACACCGACGGGGGGTACTCCGGCGCCTACCGGGACTTCGCCTCGTACCGGCACGACATCGACCTGATGGCCCTGCACGGGGTGAACGAGGTGTTCGTGCAGACGGGGGCCGAGTATCCGTACTACCGGGCCCTCCAGGAGTTCGGCTACGACGCGGCGGAGCTGCGGGCGTGGGTCCCAGGCCCCGCGCACCAGTCCTGGTGGCTGCTGCAGAACATGTCGGGTTTCGGGGGGCCGGTGTCCGAGCAGCTGATCGAGGCCCGGGCGGCCCTGGGGGGCCGCGTCGCGGAGCACCTGCGTTCCCTGGGGATGACCCCGGTGCTCCCGGGGTTCTTCGGCACGGTGCCACCGGGCTTCACCGCCCGGAACCCGGGTGCGGTCACCGTCCCCCAGGGCACCTGGGTGGGGTTCGCCCGTTCCGACTGGCTGGATCCCAACGGACCGGTCTTCGGCGCGCTGGCCGCCGCCTACTACCGTCACCAGCAGGACCGGTTCGGGGACAGCGACATGTTCAAGATGGACCTGCTGCACGAAGGCGGCACCGCCGGTTCCGTCGACGTCGCACGGGCCTCGGGCGCGGTCCAGCGGGCTCTGGACGCCGCCCGCCCCGGGGCCACTTGGGTGCTGCTCGGTTGGCAGCAGAACCCTTCCGCAACGCTGTTGAGCGGTGTGGACCGGCGGCGGCTGCTGATCGTCGACGGCCTGTCCGACCGGTACGAGGACCTCGACCGGGAAACGCAGTGGGGCGGTACGCCCTACGCGTTCGGCACGATCCCCAACTTCGGCGGCCACACCACGCTGGGGGCGAACACCGCCGTGTGGGTGGACCGTTTCCAGACGTGGTTGAGCAAGCCCGACAGCGCGCTGCGCGGCATCGCGTACCTCCCGGAGGGCACCGGCGGGAATCCGGTGGCCTTCGACCTGTTCACCGAACTCGCCTGGCAAGCCGGGCCGATCGACCACCGGGCCTGGTTCGCCGCGTACGCGGCCCGGCGCTACGGCGGTGCCGACCCCCACGCGGCCGCCGCCTGGGAACAGCTGCGCCTCGGCCCGTACAGCGGAGCGTCCGGCCTGTGGAGCGAACCGCAGGACAGCCTCTTCACCGCGCGCCCCGGCCTGACGGCGGCCACGGCCGCGCGCTGGAGTCCCACCACCATGCGCTACGAGGCCGGAACCGTGGAGCGCGCGTTGTCGGAGCTGCTCCGGGTGGCTCCTGAGCTCCGGACTTCGGACGCCTACCGGTACGACCTGGTGGACGTGGCGCGGCAGGCGCTCAGCAACCGTGCCCGGGTCCTGCTGCCGCGCATCAAGAGCGCTTACGAGGCCGGGGACCTGACGGGTTTCCGCACCCTGGTGCGCGAATGGAACGCGGACGAGGAACTGCTCGGCCGGCTCGTGTCCGCCGACCGCCGCTTCCTGATCGGTCCGTGGCTCGCCGACGCCCGCGCCTGGGGAGCCGACCCCGCCGAGCGCGACCGGCTCGAATACGACGCCCGCTCGATCCTCACCACGTGGGGCGACCGGGTGCAGAGCGAGAACGCCGGACTGCGCGACTACGCCAACCGCGAGTGGGACGGCTTGCTCCGGGACGTCTACGCGCCGCGCTGGGCCGCGTACTTCGCGGGCCTGGACACGGCCCTCGTGCGGGGCACCGCACCCGCCCCCGTCGACTGGTTCGCCCTGGACGACGCCTGGGCCCGCGGTCACCGGTCCTATCCGACCGCACCGGTCGGGGATCCCGTCGCACTGGCGGGCGAAGTCAGTGCGGCCCTGGCGTTGTCGTAGCCGGCGCGTAGGCTTCGATCCACCGGAACGGAGCGGGGGCGGACATGATTGCTGGAGCGGCACCGGGGTGGGGGTCGACCCTCGACTCGGTGGTGGTGTACGCGCAGGGCGCGCTGTGCCGGCGCCTGGCCCGGGGAGTCGTCCCGCAGGACGGCCGGGTGCGGGTGGCGGGGCTGCCCCGCTCACTGGACCCCGGCTCGCTGCGGGCCCGGGTCTTGGGCGGTTCGGCAGCTCGTGTCACCGAAGCGCGCGTGGAGGTCGAGGCGGAGCCGCGGACCGCGGAGGCGCCCGGGACGTCACAGCAGGAGCACGAGCGGCTGCTCGATGCCTATCGGGCCGCACGGGCCCGCCGCGACCGTCAGCAGGGCCTGATCGAAGAGGTCACGGGGCTGCGTCCGGTTCCACCCGCCCGCAGACGGGAGGACCCGTACCGCCGCACGCCGACCGATGCATGGCTGGGCTTGGCCGATTTCGTCGAGGAACGGCTGACGCGACTCCACGCCCGTCTCGTCGCGCTCGACGAGGAACTCCGGCTGGCGGAGCACGCGGTGGACCTCTCCGCGGACCGCCTCGCCCGCGCTTCCACCGATGCGCCGTCGCCCTCCGTGGAGACGTCGGTCTGCGCCGCCCTGACCCTCGCCGACGCCGGCGACGACGAGGTGGAGGTGGAGGTGGAGGTGGAGTACGGCGTGCCCGGTGCCGTCTGGGCGCCCGCGTACCGCCTGGCCCACCGGCAGGGCGAGGAGAGCGGTCGGCTCGTGCTGCGCGCCTCGGTGGCCCAGCGCACCGGGGAGGACTGGACCGGGGTGCACATCGCCCTGGCCACCGCCGATCTGCGGCGCCGCACCGATCTGCCCGCGCTCCGCTCGCTCCGGATCGGCCGCCGCCAGCCCCCGCCCGCTGCGTCCGGCTGGCGCGAACCCCCGGCGGGGCTCGCCTCCTTGTTCACGGGGTACCGGGCGGCCGGACCGGCACCGGAAGGCTTCGGAGTGGCTGGCGCGGTCGGGGGCGGTGTTTCCCTGCCCGTGGCGGCCCCCGGTCCGCAACCGGCACCGAGGCCGCCGGCTCCGCCGCCGGGCGCCGGCGGGGCGTTCACCGGCCTTCCCCGGTCCGGCGCAGCGTACGGCTCCGCACCGCAGGGCTTCGAGGGCGGGGCACCAGGTCACGCGCGGTCTGCCGCCCCTCGTCCGGCCGGCCGCACGCACGGTGGCGGCGGGGCACCCCTCCCCGCGGCTCCGGCGGCTCCGGCCGCGCCCGTGCCTCCCCCACCGCCACCATCGGGTCCGCCACGGCCGAGCGCCCCCGAGCTGGACTACGCCGGACTCGTCCTGTCCGGTCCCGAGGAGCCGGGCGACCGGCGGGGCAGGTTGTTCCCCGGCTCCTCCTTCGACGCGATCGCCGCCGAGTACCGCCGTCGTGCGGAGGCGGTGGCCGCCCTGCCGCTGCCCGAGCACGCGGTGCGCCCCAGCGAGTCGGCCGGTTCGTTCGCTCAGCGCTTCGATGCAGCCGCCCGCACCGACGTGCCCTCGGACGGCACCTGGCACACCGTCACCGTCGGTGAGATCCCGGTCGATCTGCGCGCCGAACACCTCTGTGTGCCTTCGGTGGAGCCAACGGTGTACGCGACCCTGGCCGTGTCGACCTCCACCGGTCAGGCGCTGCTCGCCGGACCGGTGGAGGTCAGCGTCGACGGGGAGTTCCTGCTCACCGCCGCACTGCCCACGCTTGCGCCCGGATCCGTTCGTCGACTGGGGCTCGGGCCGGTCGAGGGCATCCGCGTGACCCGCCGCACCCATCTGAACGAGTCGACGGCGGGCCTGCGCAACAACGTCACCGTGCTCGACCACCGGGTCCACGTCGAGCTGGCCAACCGCCTCGCGACGCCGGCCGAGGTCGAGGTGCACGAACGGGTGCCGGTCTCCTCGGAGCCGGACGTCCGCATCGAGGAGCGCGGGGACTGGGAGGCCCCCGAGGACGGCGCCGCACCGGAGCATCACGTCCCGGGCACCCGCATCTGGCGGGTGGAGCTGCCCGCCGGCGGCACCGCCGTGCTCGAAGCCGGCTACGAGATCCGCATTCCGGCCAGCAAGACCCTGGTCGACGGCAACCGCAGGAGCTGACGCACGCCATGCCCACGGAACCCCGACCGATCGCCCTCCCCGTCACCGCCGTCACCTGCCTGGAGGACCGCGCGCTGGTCGAACGCACCGCCGTGCTCGATCTGGAGCCCGGAGTACGGCGTGTGCGCCTCGGTCCCGTCAGCGCGCTCGCCGTCGACCGGACCCTCCACGCCGAACTGCTCTCCGACCACCCGGCCAGCGTGCTCGACGTGCGGATCGTCCGCGCCTGGACCCCGCCTGCTGCCGGGCCGCCCGGCGCCGAGGACTCGGCCCTCCGGCGCCGCGCGCACGACCTGGAGGAGGAGCGGCGCGCCGTGGAGCAGCACCGTGACCGGCTGCGGTCCCGTCTCGACCTGCTCGGCCTGCTCGCCGCCGACCTGCTGCGGGAGATCGGTGAGGGCGCCGGCTCCGGTGAGTCCGAGGGTCCCCGATGGCACCGGGAGCTGGACCGGGTGGACGCCGAGCGCGACGCCCGCGCCGAGGAACTGCGCCTCGCGGACGCCCGGTCGGCCGCCCTGACCGCCGAACTCGACGAGGTGCGACGTGCCGTGGAAGCCGCCGAGGAGGAGCCGGCCGAACTGCTCGGCCACATCGAGCTGACCGTGGAGGCGACGGCAGCCGGCCCGGCCCGGCTGCAGCTGTCCCACCTCACGCCGTGCGCCCTCTGGCGACCCGCCTACCGGGCCGTGCTCAACGGGGACACCGTGACCCTGGAGACCGAAGCCGTCGTCTGGCAACGGACCGGAGAGGACTGGTCGGACGTGCGGTTGACGCTGTCGACCGCACGGTCGGCACTCGCCTCCGATCCGCCCCGGCTGGTCGAGGACCGGCTCAGGCTCAAGGACCGCAGTGCGGCGGAGCGGCGGACGATCGACGTCGAACTGCGCGAGGAGGAGATCTCGACCGTGGGTCCCCCGTCGGTGCTCGGCCTGCCCGGCGTGGACGACGGCGGAGAGACACGGGTCCTGCACGCTCCTGCCGCGGTCTCGGTGTCCAGCGACGGGCGGGCCCACCGGGTGCCGCTCTCCTCGTTCGCGACCCGGGCCTCCAGCGAGTACGCCTGTGCACCGGAGCTGTCCCCGTTGGTGACCCGGACGGTGCGGTTCGACAACCGGTCCGGCCACGCCCTGCTCGCCGGCCCCGTGGACCTGGTCCGGGACAGTGGCTTCACCGGACGCGGCACCCTGGACTTCACCGCCCCCGGCGCTGCGGTCGAGCTCTCCTTCGGCAGCCACGACGACCACCGGGTGGTCCGACACGTCGAGGAGTCGCGCGACACCGCCGGCATCGCACAGCGGACGGTGGTGACCCGTACGGTGCGGCTGCGCCTGTCCCGGTTCTCGCCGCCCGGCGAGGAGGGCGAGCGGGTGGTCGTGCTCAGGGAGCGCCTTCCGGTGTCCGAGGTGGCGGCGGTGGAGGTGCGGCTGCGCAAGGAGGCGTGCTCTCCCGTGCCCGACGCAGTGGACGAGGAGGGCATCGCCCGCTGGGACGTCCCGCTCCCGCCCGGCGGCCACCGTACGGTCACCCTGGTCTACGAGCTCTCGGCGACGTCCAAGGTCACGGGCCTCTGACCGGCGGCGGCCGGCGGATGCCGACCGGCCCGCGGATCCGGTTTCCACGGCCCGTACCCGTACCGCGCCCGCGGCCGTCAGACCGCTCGTGCCCTTCGTCGCCGTGAGCGCCGTGGCCCGCGGACGGACGGGCCGGTGGAGTGCTTTCCTCCTCCCGGAGGACCGGGGTGTCGCCCTGCACGCTTCCGCTTCCCCGGGGGGGCGGAGCCGGCCGACCGCCGTCCCGGGAACGGGGGCGGGCACTTTAGCAGGGTGATGTCCGCTCCATCCCGAACTCTCCTCACTCTCCACAATCGTGTGGGCACATGGGGTAATCATGGGGCCGGGAGGAAACACCTTGGTCTTCATTTTGCGCCGCCGCCGCAAGGCCGCCGTCGCCAGTGCCTGTCCGGTCACGTCTTCTTCGCCCGTACCCCCAGCGGACGACGCCCCCGTCACCGGGGAACCCGCCCCCGATCCGGAACGGGCGTACCCGTCGCGCCCCTCGGCGTGCCACCCGACGGATCGACGGGAGGCGGAGAGCTTCGTACGCCAGTTCCACCAGGAGCAGCTCGGGGCAGGAGACGTGGAGCGTCGGGTCCGGGAGGTGCTCGCCGAGATCGACCGCACCGGCACCTACGAACACACCCCGGGAGAAATCGCCTTCGGCGCCCGGGTCGCCTGGCGGAACGCCGCCCGCTGCATCGGCAGGCTCTACTGGCGCAGCCTCGTCGTCCGCGACCTGCGCCACGTCTCGTCGGCCGACGAGATCGCCACCGAATGCTTCGAGCACCTCCGGATCGCCGGGAACGACGGCCGGATCCGCCCGGTGATCTCCGTGTTCGCACCGGACCGGCCCGAACGTCCCGCGCCGCGGATCGTCAACGACCAGTTGGTCCAGTACGCGGGGCACCGTGCCCCCGAGGGCCACTGGGTCGGGGATCCGCGCAGCGCGGCTCCGACGACCCTCGCCCGCGGCCTCGGGTGGAAGCGGAGCGACGAGCCCTTCCAAGTGCTCCCGCTGATGATCGAGGAGCAACCGGGCGCCGGAGCCGAGTGGTACGAACTGCCGGACGACTCCGTCATGGACGTGCCCCTGCGACACCCCGACCACGCGTGGTTCGAAGAGTTGGACCTGCGCTGGTACGCAGTGCCCGCGATCAGCAACATGACGCTGGAGATCGGCGGGGTCAGCTATCCGGCCACACCGTTCAACGGCTGGTACATGGGAACCGAGATAGGCGCCCGCAACCTCGCCGACGCCGAGCGGTACGACCTCCTCCCGGTGGTCGCCGACCGCTTGGGGCTCGACCGTTCCTCGGAGCGGACCTTGTGGCGGGACCGGGCCCTCGTCGAACTGAACGTGGCGGTCCTGCACTCCTTCCAGGAAGCAGGGGTGACGATGGCGGACCACCACACCGAATCCGAGCGGTTCCTGCGGCACATCGCGCAGGAGACCCGGCACGGCAGACCGACTCCCACCGACTGGAGCTGGATCGTCCCGCCCGTTTCCGGATCCGCCACCCAGGTCTTCCACCGGTACTACGACCCGGTGGACCCCTCGCTGCGGCCCGCGTTCCTCGCACGGGAACGGTGACGGGCTCCGCGCACGGGACGAACGGACGGTGGAGACGGGCGCCGGGGCCTTCCCCCGCCCCGTCATGAACTGCGGAGGAACTCCGTGAGGGACCGTCCTCGATCGCGCCTTCCCGGGGAGGGGCAGCGTCGCCGGGCAGTTTCCCGAAGCCGCGTCCCACAGTGGGTTCGGGCGGACTCAGGCGGACTTGCGTCGCCCCACGTAGCGAATGACCTCGCAGTCGTCAAGGATCACCAGCCCCTCGCCGACGAGCTCGTCCAACTCCGGTAGGAAGGAGCGGACCTTCTCCTCCGTGTCGACGATGACCACGGCCACGGGGAGGTCCTCGCTCAGGGACAGCAACCGCTGGGTGTGGATCAGGGATGAGGCTCCGAAGCCCTCGATTCCGCGGAACACGCTCGCGCCCGCGAGCCCTGCTTCCCGGGCCCGACCGACAATCTGGGTGTAGAGCGGTTTGTGGTGCCACAGATCGGTCTCGCCCACGAAGACCGTCACCCGGAGGGCCTTGCCCCTCAGCCTGGTCATCGCCACCTCCGCACGGTGCGCATCGGGCCGTCCCCCGCACCGCGGCGAGTCGGGCCCCGCACTTCGAGTCTACGGTTGCTCCGATCTGCGGTCGCTCCGACGGCGGGGAAGGAACGGGCGACGGGCACAACACCGGCATCCAGCACGTCTCCCCCGTTCCGCGCCGTCCCGGACGGGGCGGACCCGCTGCGCCCCCCGTTCCGAACTCCTGCGCCTTCGGAACTTGCGACGGGGAAACCCGGCAGAACTAGTCACAATTGACAACGTATTCCTTCATCCGAATACCGATCCGACCGGGGGAGGTTCCTAACCGATCAAGATCGCGCCTATAGTGCCGTCGTTACGACTACCTTGCCCGCGTGACTGTCTCGAGAGTCTGGTTGATGTCGGCGCCGTCCACTCCCTTCCGCCCTGCCCTGCTCGCCTCCTTGCTGACGGCCGCCGTGGGCGGTGCGCTCGCGGTGGCGGCGACCGCCGCGGCACCGGACGGTATCCGTCCCGCCCTCGGCTGGTTCACCAGCGGCGGCGTCCTCTTGCTGTCGGCCGCGGCCTTCGCCGTCACCTGGTACGGGCGGACCTCGCGGGCCTTGGCCAAGAAGGTCGAGAACCTCACTGCCGAAGCCGCCTCCCGGGACGCCTATTCGACCCGGCGCGCCAGCGAAACCGAGCGCGAGGCAGCGGCCCTGCGGGAGCGGTACGAGACGGAAGCCGCCGCCTCGGAGGCGGCGCACGCGGCACGGGTCGAAGAACTCGTCCGCGCCCATGCGGCGCACACCGAAGAACTCGTCCGCGTCCACACCGCACGCACCACCGAACTGACCGAGGCTCGGACAACCGACCTCGTGCGCCTCGAGGCCCAGGTCCACCGCGCCGAGTCCGGGCGCTCCGCCGCAATGGCAGCCGCGGCCAACGCGGCCGGCCGGATGCAGGCCCTCGCCACGAGCATGCTGGCCGACCTGCGGGAGATGGAACACCGGCACGCCGACGAGGACGTGCTCAGCGACCTGCTCCACCTCGACCACCGCACCGCCCAGGCCGGCCGCCTCGCCGACTCCGTCGCCGTGCTGGCCGGAGCCCGCTCCGGTAGGCGCTGGGCCCGACCCATCGTCATGGAGTCGATCCTGCGCGGTGCCATGGGGCGCATCAGCGGCTACCAGCGGGTGCGACTGCACTCCAGCAGCGACGCCGCGGTCGCCGGACACGCGGCCGAAGGCGTGATGCACGCCCTGGCCGAACTGCTCGACAACGCGGCGAACTTCTCCCCGCCCACTGCCGAGGTCCACGTCTACGTGGAGGAGGTCCCGGCAGGAGTCATCATCGCGGTCGAGGACAGCGGTCTGGTGATGAGCGACGTGCAACTGCGCCGCGCGGAGGCCGCCGTCACCTCGACCGCACAGGACCTGGCCGGCCTCTCCGGCACCCGACTGGGCCTGGCCGTCGTCGGCCGGCTGGCCCGCAAGCACGGTCTCACGGTGTCCTTCCGTCCCTCTGCGCGGGGCGGCACCGGTGCCCTGCTGATGCTGCCCCAGGAACTGATCAGCCACGTCACTGCGGAACCGCCGACCGCCCCGGCCCTGCCGACGGTCACGGGCCGCGGGACGGGCGCGGCGAAGCCGTCCCGGGAGCAGGCGTCGTCCCCCGCTCCGACGGCCGAGCCGGAGGCCGCCCACGGGGCTGCGGCCGAAGGCACCGGCGAGCACCCCCGGTTCGGCGAGAGCGGACTGCCGCGACGCCGTCGCGGCCGGGCGATGGCAGCGGCGCACCCCGAAGGGTCGGAAGCCGCCAAGCCGCGTGCGGCAGGCCCGCGCAGCGGCGCGGCGGCCGGGGCGGCCACGCGCTTCGGCACCTTCCGGCAGGCGGTCCGCGGCACCGGCGCACCGTCGGCGGGACCGGTCGACCCGGGTGCGGCGCCCGCAGACGAGCCGGCCGGCGCCGAGCAACCTCCTTCCGCCGCACCCGCTTCCCAGCAGCCCGCCGCCACCCCGCCCGCACCGTCCGATCCCTCCGACGGCCGGCCGTCCGCCCCGCGGACTCCGCCGCCGTCCTCGAACTCCCCGTACCCGGAAGGCACCCCGTCATGACCGGCACCACCACCGACGAGAAGCTCAGCTGGCTCCTGGAGGGCCTGCTGGAACGCACCCCGGGCACCCGTCACGCCCTGGTGCTGTCCCGTGACGGCCTCAAGCTCTGCCGCACGTCCGGGCTCTCCGTCGACCAGGCCGACCAGCTCGCCGCGATCGCCGCCGGCATCCAGAGCCTGTCGCACGGGGCGTCCGTGGAATTCGGGGACGGCACGGGTGGGGTCCGTTCCGCAATGGCCGAGTTCTACGGCGGCATCCTGTTCATCGTGGAAGCGGGCGAGGGAGCCCATCTGGCGCTGGTGGCCGACGAGGACGCCGACGCGGGGTTCGTCGGCCACAACATGTCCGAGCTGGTCGAGCAGTTGGGTGAGTACCTGGTCGCGAGGCCCCGGGGATGAGCCGCGGCAGGCCGGGCCGGGACGACTCACCCGACCGGCTCTACACCCTGACCGGCGGCCGGAGCCGTGCCGGATCCGACGCCTTCGACCTGGTGACCCTGGTGGTCTCCGAGAGCGACCCGGTGGCCGGCATGCAGTCCGAGCACGCCGCGATCCTGCGCATGTGCCGTTTCCCGACGGCGGTGGTGGAGGTGGCGGCGGGGCTGGGGCTGCCGGTGTCCATCACGCGGATCCTCCTCGCCGACCTCCACGACACCGGCCGGATCAGCGCGCGGCACCCCCGCGCCTCGTACCGACTTCCCGATCACGACATCCTGGAGCAGGTGCTCGTTGGACTCCGCAACCTCTGAACAGCGCCAGACCCTGGACAGCACCGCCGACAACGGGTTGAAGATCGTCGTCGTCGGCGGTTTCGGAGTCGGCAAGACGACCCTGGTCCGCTCGGTCAGCGAGATCCGTCCGCTGAACACCGAGGAGACCATGACCCAGGCCGGCGAGGGCGTCGACGACACCGTCGGCGTGGCCGCGAAGTCGGCCACCACCGTGGCCTTCGACTTCGGCCGGATCTCGCTGGACGCGCACAACGTCCTCTATCTGTTCGGAGCGCCCGGACAGGAACGGTTCTGGTTCCTCTGGGACCGGTTGTTCTCCGGCACGCTCGGAGCGGTGGTGCTCGTCGACACCCGGCGGCTCGCCGACTCCTGGTACGCGATCGACCGTCTGGAGCACCACGGCACGCCGTTCGTCGTCGCCTGCAACGACTTCGGGGGCCCGGCCCACACCCCCGCCCAGATCCGCGAGGCCCTCGACCTCGCCGACGAGGTCCCACTGGTCTTCTGCGACGCCCGGTCGCGCGAGTCCAGCAAGCAGGTGCTGATCTCGCTCGTCGAGCATCTGCGCACCGTCGTCGCCGCGGCCTCCCGGCCGCTCCCCCACCCGATACCGGAGCCCACCCCGTGACCCTCTCCGAGCCCCAGCCGGTCCCGCTGAGCGGCCCCCGGTTCCAGACCGACCCCATCGAGCTCTACCGGCAGATACGGCGCGAGCACGGGGCCGTCGCTCCGGTCCTGCTCGACGGGGACGTCCCCGCCTGGCTGGTCCTCGGTTACCGCGAGCTGCACCAGGTCACCAGCGACCCGGTGCTCTTCTCCCGTGACTCCGACCTGTGGAACCAGTGGGACGCGATCCCGGCGGACTGGCCCCTGTTGCCCATGATCGGGCGCAAACAGCCTTCCATCCTCTACACGGTGGGCGAGCGGCACCGCCAGCGGGCCGGGGTGATCTCCGACGCCCTGGAGGGGATCGACCCGTTCGTCCTCAAGCAGTTGGCCGAGCGCTTCGCGGACGAACTCATCGACGGGCTGTGCGGCAAGGGCTCCTGCGACATCATCGCCGAGTACGCCATGCTGCTGCCGGTGCGGGTCCTCGCCAGTTGCTACGGCTTCGCCGACGAGCAGGGTCCCGCGCTCGTCACGGCCATGAACGACATGATCAACGGTCAGGAGGGGGCCCTCGAAGGCCAGCGGCACCTCGCCGAGTCGATGTTCGCCCTGCTCGCCGCGAAGTCGGAGGCGCCCGGTGACGACGTCGCCTCCCGGATGCTCGCCAACACCACGGGGTTCACGATCGAGGAAGTGGCCCAGGACCTGATGGTGATGATGGCCGCCGGCCATCAGCCGACCGCCGACTGGATCGGCAATTCGCTGCGGCTGATGCTCACCGACGACCGGTTCGCAGCCTCCCTCGCCGGCGGCAGGCACAGCGTCGGCGAGGCGATGAACGAGGTCCTGTGGGAAGACACTCCCACCCAGAACGTCGCCGGGCGCTGGGCCTCTCGCGACACCCACCTCGGCGGGCGGCGGATCGGCCAGGGCGACCTGCTGCTGCTCGGCCTGGCCGCGGCCAACTCCGATCCGCACGTGCGCACCGACTCCGGCACCTTCACCGGCGGCAACAACGCCCACCTGTCCTTCGGCCACGGCGAGCACCGCTGTCCCTTCCCCGCCCAGGAGGTCGCCGAGACCATCGCCCGGACCGGGATCGAAGTGCTGCTCGACCGGTTGCCTGACGTCGATCTCGCGGTCCCCGCGAAGGACCTCGCCCGCAGGCCCTCTCCATGGCTGCGCGGCCTGAGCGCGCTCCCCGTGACGTACACCCCGACACCTGCCCTAGGAGGCCTCGGATGACCTGCCCGTACGACCACACCGCCGCGTCCGGCACCGATGCGATCGCCCTGGACCCGTTCGTGGCCGACCTGGACGGCGAGAGCGCGCGGCTGCGGGCTGCCGGTCCGCTGGCCCGCGTGGTCCTGCCCGGCGGGGTGGCCTGTTGGGCCGTCACCCGGCACGCCGAGGCGCGCAAACTGCTCACCGATGCGCGACTCGTCAAGGACATCGAGGTCTGGGGGGCCTGGCAGCGCGGCGACATACCCCTGGACTGGCCGCTGATCGGTCTCGCGAACCCGGGCCGGTCGATGCTGACCGTCGACGGCGAGGAGCACCGCCGGCTGCGCACCTTGGTCGCCCAGGCGCTGACGGCGCGCCGGGTGGAGCGGCTGCGCGAGGGCATCGTGGCACTCACCGAGGGCATGCTGGACCGGCTGGCGGAGCGTCCGGCCGGGGAGGTCGTGGACCTGAAGGCCGAGTTCGCGTATCCGCTGCCGATGAACGTGGTGGGCGAGCTGATGGGCGTGGACCCGGCCGACCATCCGCGGATGAAGGCGCTGTTCGACAAGTTCTTCTCGACGCAGACGCCGCCCGAGGAAGTGCCGCAGATGATGGCGGACCTGGGCGCCCTGTTCGCGGGGATCGTGGCGGGCAAGGCGGAGAACCCGGGCGACGACCTCACCAGTGCGCTGATCGCGGCGTCGGAGGGGGGCGACCGTCTGACCACGGAGGAGATCACCAACACCCTCCAGCTGATGGTGGCGGCCGGGCACGAGACGACGATCAGCCTGATCGTGAACGCCGTGGTCGCCCTGGAGACCCACCCCGAACAGCGGGCCCTGGTCCTCAAGGGCGAGGTTCCGTGGGAGAACGTGATCGAGGAGACCCTGCGCTGGTCCACGCCGACCTCCCACGTGCTGATCCGGTTCGCCACCGAGGACATCGAGGTCGGTGACCGGATCCTGCCGAAGGGCGACGCCCTGATCGTGTCCTTCGGCGCGATCGGCCGGGACGAGGAGCACCACGGTCCGACGGCGGGTGAGTTCGACGTGACCCGGACGCCGAACCGGCACATCTCCTTCGGCCACGGTCCGCATGTCTGCCCGGGTGCGGCGCTGTCCCGCTTGGAGGCTTCGGTGGCGCTTCCGGCGCTGTACCGACGCTTCCCCGAGCTCCGTCTCGCGGTCCCCCGCGAGGAGCTCCGCAACAAGCCGGTCGTCACCCAGAACGACCTGTTCGACCTGCCGGTCCTCCTTTCCTGACGCGGTCCTTCCCGCGGCGCGCCGAGCGTGCCGCGGGTCCGTGACGCCCGGTGACGGCACCGCGTGCGGTGGAAGGGCCGGAGGGCGGCCGGCCCGGTGCGAGCGCGGTCACCTCTTCCTGCCGCCCCTCGCGCGACGGCGCCCCGGCTTCGGATGCGGGGTCGCTATGATGGGGCACATGCATCTGTCGTCGTGCCCCACCTGGTGGCGCTCCTCTTAGGAGCGGCCGCTTCCCGTGCACGACCGGGCCGTTCGGACGAACGGCCCTTTCGCGTTTCCTGACCCGTGGGTTCCGTCGTCCCGACGACTCGACCGACCCCCTCAGGAGACCCTCGTGATCGCCACCGCCCCCACCACTCCCCTCGGCGACCCGCTCCGCGCGTCCGAAGCACGGGCACGCAGTGCGGTCCTGGAGGAGCAGATCCTCAAGGACCCGGGGAGGTTCCGCGTCCTCACCGGAGACCGCCCCACCGGGCGGCTGCACCTGGGGCACTACTTCGGCACCCTGCAGAACCGGGTTCGTCTGCAGGACGTCGGAGTGGAGCTGTTCGTGATCATCGCGGACTACCAGGTCCTCACCGACCGCGACGTGGCGGACGGGCTCACCGGGCACGTCGAGGAGCTGGTGCTCGACCACCTCGCCATCGGTGTGGATCCGGAGCGCAGCACGATCTTCACCCACAGTGCCGTCCCCTCACTCAACCAGCTGTTGCTGCCCTTCCTGAGCCTGGTGTCCGTGGCCGAGCTGAACCGCAATCCGACCGTCAAGGACGAGATCGCCCGTTCCCGGCAGTCCTCCGTCAGCGGGCTGATGTTCACCTACCCGGTCCACCAGGCCGCCGACATCCTCTTCTGCAAGGCCAACGTCGTTCCCGTCGGCCAGGACCAGCTTCCGCACCTGGAGATCACCCGGACCGTGGCCCGCAGGTTCAACGACCGGTACGGCGACGGCACCGCCGTCTTCCCCGAGCCCGAAGCCCTGCTGTCCCGGGCGCCACTGCTGCTCGGCACGGACGGCACCAAGATGAGCAAGAGCCGCGGGAACGCCGTCCCCCTGGCTGCCGACGCCGACGAGACGGCCCGGCTGATCAAGGGCGCGAAGACCGATTCCGAGCGCCACGTCTCCTACGACCCGGTCGGGCGCCCCGAGGTGTCGTCCCTCCTCCTGCTGGCGGCGCTGTGCCAGGACCGGACCCCCGAGGAGATCGCCGCCGACATCGGCTCCGCGGGCGCCGCGGCGCTGAAGAGGACCGTGACGGAGTCGGTCAACACATGCCTGGCGCCGATCCGGGCCCGCCGCGCGCTGTACGCACAGGACCGCGGTGCGCTGCACCGCATCCTTCGAGAGGGGAACGAACGGGCCCGGGAAACGGCCGACGCGACCCTCGCCGAGGTGCGGGCGGCCATGCAGAGCCACTACTGAGGGCGCCGGAGCAGCACCGGGGGGGCCGTCCTCCGACGGGTCGGGCGGCCCCGTGGGCAAGGGCACCCTCGGAGGGCCGCTTCGTACGGCCGGTCTCCGTGGGGCGGGCGATCGACGGGGCCGGAGGATCAGGCGGACGCGCCTTCCAGGATGCCCTTGAGGGTGCGTTCGTCCCTCGGCATCTCCTTTCGCACCTGCGGACGGACGACGAGGGGCACGAGGGCCTTGCCGAGGCCGCGTCCTTCGAAGTCGAGGGAGAGCGTGAGGCGGGAGCGTTCGCCGTCGCCGAGCGGCTCCACGGTGCCCTGGACGTCACTCCGCACGGGGCCGTCGACGCCGTGCAGGTGCCAGCGCCTCGGCGGCTCCCATTCCATGACCTGCATGGTCGTGGTGAACTCGCGCCGGCCGAGCCGGCGCGTGACTGCGATCTTGGAACCGACCTCGAAGGGGGCGTCGTCGACCTTCCGGACCGAGACGGCGCTCTCCTGCCACTCGGGCAGGTGGGACGGGTCGGTCACATAGGTGAAGACGTCCGCCGGCGTGCGGTCGATGTCGATGCTTTGCTTGATGGCAGGCATGTCGCCTTCTCCGTCCGACGGAGCCCGCGACGGAGCCTCATGCACCCGTGCCGGGCTCATCGTCGCTTCATACGAATCGTCCCACTCCGGGCGGCGCACTGCCAGCCTCGATCTGAGTCGTGGTACTCATGCCGGCCGTCACCCCTCCGGGGGAGCATGGCGCCGGGCTGATGAACCGTCCGGAGGGGGCTGCATGGGCAAGGTCGTCGGTGCGTTCGTGGCCGGGGGGCTCGCGGTGGGGGCACTGCTGCTGGCGTACGCGGTGGGGGCACCGCCCGGAACGGTCCTCGCGGTGGGCGCGGGGACCCTCGGGCTGCTCTGGTTCCTGCTGCTCCTCACGGCACCGTGGAACTTGTACTTCCGGGCCCGTGCGGTACTCGCCGAGATCGCCGTCAGCCGGGAGAAGGGGCTCGACGTCTCAGGCCGGCGGGACGCCGAGGCGCGACGGATCGCGCGGGTGATGCTGTGGGTCGCCGTCGCCGGTCACCTGGCGTCGGCCTGTGCGGCACTGGCGGTGGCCGTGGCGACCGGGCGGGCGGCGGGCTACTGGTGCGCCGCCCTCTTCCTGTTCAGCACCTCCTTCCGGCCCGCAGGGGCGTACTTCGGACAGTTGCGGCGCCGGCTCGGAGTGTTGCTCCGGGAGGTGACGTATCCGCGCGACGACGTGGTCGCGCTGCGCGAGCGGGTGGCCGCCCTGGAGGGCGGAGGGACGGTGCTCGGCGAGAAGGCGGAGGAGCAGTACCGGGCCCTGGCCGAGCTGCGCCGCACCGTCGATGCGGTGGGCCTCTCCGCACACGAGCGGGCCGAGGAGACCGACCGGCGGATCTCGGCCTTGGCCAGGGAGTTCGAGGCGACGGTGAACCGCCTCACGGACAACGAGGAGATCATCACCGGCCTGAAGGCGTTCCTGCGGCTGCTGCGCGCCGCGGACGGAGCCACCGGGCCGGCGACGCCCTCCTGAGCGCCGGTGCACCGGTTCGCCGACCGCATGGCGACGGGCGAGCCGGTGCTCACCCGCTTGCCTGCCTTCAGCTTGCGACTAATGTCGATAGGTAGGCGATATGTGCGTCCTCGTTCCCGCACTCACGAGGTGGAGGAGGGAAGGCGTGCGAAAGGAGCCTCCCATGACCCGTTCATTGCGGAGCGCAATAGCCTTGGCCGGAGCCGCAGTCCTCTCCCTGGGAGTGGTGGCCACGAGCGCAACGGCCCTGGGGGCGGGGAGCCAGAAGCAGGGGGACATCAGGATCGGACTGCTGCTTCCGGAGAGCAAGACCACGCGGTACGAGAAGTTCGACCGGCCCTACATCGAGGCGAAGATCCAGGAACTGGCGCCCGGGGCCCAGATCGACTACTACAACGCCGCGGAGAGCGCCACCACCCAGCAGCAACAGGTCAACACCGCCCTCGCCAAGGGCGACCAGGTCCTCATCCTGGATGCCGTGGACGCCAAGTCCATCCAGTCCTCCGTGCAGAAGGCCCATGACGCGGGCGTCAAGGTCGTCGCGTACGACCGCCTCGCCCAGGGCCCCGTCGACGCCTACGTCTCGTACGACAACCGCAAGGTCGGCGAGCTGCAGGGCGAAGCACTCCTGGAGGCCCTCGGCGACCGGGCCGGGGACGGCGTGATCGTGATGCACAACGGGTCACCGACCGACCCCAACGCCGCCGAGTTCAAGGCCGGCGCCCATTCGGTCCTGGACGGCCAGGTGAAGATCGGCAAGGAGTACGACACGCCGAACTGGGACCCGAACAACGCCAACCAGCAGATGTCCGGTGCCATCAGCTCGCTCGGCAAGGACAACATCGTCGGCGTCTACTCGGCCAACGACGGACTGGCCGCCGGCATCTCGACCGCCCTCAAGGCGGCCGGCATGAACGTGCCGCTGACCGGTCAGGACGCACAGCTCGACGCGATCCAGCGGATCCTCATCGGCACCCAGACGATCACGGTCGAGAAACCGTACAAGCCGGAGGCCGACATCGCCGCGACGATGGCCGTGAACCTGGCCGAGGGCAAGTCGCTCCCGGCCGACCTGACGCCGACCACCGTCACCAGCGGCAGCGAGCACAAGGTCGCGGCCCAACTGCTCACCCCGGTCGTGGTCAACAAGGACAACATCCAGGACACCGTCGTCAAGGACGGGCTCTACACGGTCAGCGAGATCTGCACCCCGACCTATGCGGCGGCCTGCAAGGACGCCGGTCTCGAATGAGCGGGTCCTCGGTGTCCGGCCCCGAATGACAGGTCCTCAGAAGTCGGTCCCGAGGACGCCCCGGTTGTCGCGGCCGGTCCCGAGCAGCCGCGAACGGGCGAGCGGAGGAGGCGGTTCCCTTGCCGGAGTCACCCGTGCTCACACTACGGGGGATCTCCAAACGGTTCGGCGCGGTCCAAGCACTGAAGGACTTCGATCTGGAGGTCCACGCGGGAGAGGTCGTCGCACTCGTCGGCGACAACGGCGCCGGCAAGTCCACCGCGGTCAAGGCGATCGCCGGGGTGAACCCGCCCGACGAGGGCGTGATCGAATGGCAGGGCCGCCCGGTCGGCATCAACCGACCGCACGACGCCCAGAACCTCGGCATCGCCACCGTCTACCAGGACCTCGCCCTGTGCGACAACCTCGACGTGGTCGGCAACCTCTTCCTCGGTCGCGAGCTGCACCGCTTCGGCATCCTCGACGAGGTCCGGATGGAACGACGCTCGCGCGAGCTGCTCAACACCCTGTCCATCCGGATCCCCAGTGTCCGGATCCCCGTCGCCTCCCTCTCCGGCGGTCAGCGCCAGACCGTGGCGATCGCCCGCTCGCTGATCGGCGACCCCCGGATCGTCATCCTGGACGAGCCCACCGCCGCACTGGGCGTGGAACAGACCGCAGAGGTGCTCGACTTGGTCGAACGGCTCCGTGAGCACGGGCTCGGCACGATTCTGATCAGCCACAACATGGTGGACGTGATGGCGGTCGCCGATCGGATCGCCGTCATGCGCCTCGGTCGGAACAACGGCTTCTTCGACAAGCGCTCCACGACCACCGAGGAGATCATCTCCGCCATCACCGGGGCCACCGAGAGCGCGGTCACCCGTCGCCAGGCCCGCAAGCGGGAGGAGGAGCGATGAGACGGGACCCACCGCCCCCCGACGATGCCCGGGAACCGGCTCCCGAAGCGCTGCCCGCGGTCGACAGTCGGTTGCTCGTCCGCGAGGAGGGCATCCGGGGGTACCTCGGGGAATTCCGCCGCAAGCTCCGCAGCGGAGAGCTGGGGTCACTCCCCGTCGTCGTCGCGGTGATCATCATCTGGACCGTGTTCGGCAGCCTCGACAGCACCTTCCTGTCGGCCCAGAACCTCTCCGACCTCAGTCAGCAGATCGTCGGCACCGGCATGATCGCCGTCGGGATCGTCTTCGTGCTGCTGCTCGGCGAGATCGACCTCTCCGTCGGCTCCGTCAGCGGTCTGTGCGCCGCCCTCTTCGCCGTGCTCAACGTCCTGAACGGCATGAACCAGTGGCTGGCGCTGCTCGTCGCCATCGCGGGCGGAGCGGCCGTCGGCCTCATCCAGGGCTTCTTCTTCGCGAAGGTCGGCGTACCGGCGTTCGTCGTCACCCTGGCGGGCAACCTCGCCTGGAACGGCCTCATGCTCCAGGTCCTCGGCACCAGCGGAACCGTCAACATCCCGAGCGAGAGCGTCGTCTCCAAGCTCTACTCGACCATCTTCCACAGCCCGGCCGCGGCCTATGTGACCGCGGCCGTCGGGGTCGGACTGTTCCTCGCCGCCGCGCTCCTCGACGCCCGGCGCCGCCAGGCCGCCGGGGTGCCCTCGCGGCCGATCGCCGAGATCGTGCTCCGTACGGTCGTCATCGCCGCGATCGCCTTCGCAGCGGCCTACACCCTCAACCAGTACCAGGGGCTGCCGCTGGCGCTCCTGGTCTTCCTGATCCTGCTGGTGGTGCTGGACTTCGTGCTCCGTCGCACCTCCTACGGGCGCCAGATCTTCGCCGTCGGCGGCAACATCGAAGGCGCGCGCCGGGCCGGCATCAGCGTGGCCTTCGTCCGGATGAGCGTCTTCTCGATCGCCGGAACGATGGCGGCGGTCGGCGGCATCTTCCTGGCCGGACAGATCCAGTCGGCAAGTCAGACCTCCGGGGGCGGCAACCTCCTGATGAACGTCATCGCCGCGGCCGTCATCGGCGGCACGAGCCTGTTCGGCGGACGCGGCTCGGTCTGGTCCGCCCTCCTCGGCGCCCTGGTGATCGGATCCATCCAATCGGGCATGAACATCATGGGAGTGAGCAATGCCGTGCAGTTCATGATCACGGGATCGGTCCTGCTGGCCGCCGTGGTCATCGACTCGCTGTCCCGCCGGAGCCAGAAGGCCGCCGGTCGCGCCTGAACCATCCGTCCCGCCGAGGAGGTTTCCGTGGAGGAGCGCCCGAGGGCGACGGCCGGGTACGCCCGAGGTCGCAACGAGACCGAGGAGGAACGGGCCGACCGCCGCTGGCAGGAGCTCATCCAGGAGATCCGGGTGGCACAGACCGGCGTGCAGATCCTCCTCGGCTTCCTGCTCACCGTCGTGTTCACCCCGAAGTTCCAGGGCCTCGAACAGACCGACAAGGCGATCTACATCGTCACGATCGTCCTCGGCTCGCTCGCGACCGGTGCGCTCATCGGCCCCGTCGCCTTCCACCGCATCGTGTCGGGGCGCCGGATCAAACCCCAGACGGTCACCTGGGCCTCGCGCCTGACCTTCACCGGACTCGTCCTGCTCCTCGCCACCCTCACGTCGGCGCTCTTCCTCGTCCTCCGGGTCGTCACGCACGCTCCTTATGTGCCGTGGCTCGTCGCCGGTGTCCTCGCCTGGTACCTGATCTGTTGGTTCGTCCTGCCCCTGTGGGTGCGCTTCCGCTACACCAACGAGGACTGACCCGGGCACTACCGGGAAGCCCCCTTCACCGGTGGATCAGCACGGCGCGGCCTCGGCGAAGAGCTCGTTCAGCCGGTGGGCACTCGCTTCGGCACACCCCGCCCGCGGTGTGCCGGGAAACAGGCGGAACCACGGGACCGCCCGGCCGAGCGCGGCGAGCCGAGCGGCGAGCACCGCGACGCGACGCAGTTCCGGAAGGGACGGTCCCCCTCGGTCCAGGGCTCCAGGTAGGCGTCGCGCAGCCGGTGCACGTGTTCGGGGCCGTGGCGGAAGAGGGGGCCTCCGTCGGGAGGAGCGACCAGCCCCGATCCGGGTCGACGGCGAGCGGCGTCACGACGTGCTCGGGGACCCAGTCCGCGAGGGCGCCCCCCGGGGACCGCTTCGAAAGCCGCGTCCGCCGCCCCCTGCCCGACCTACAGGTAGGGACGCGTGAGCAGCTCGATCGCGTGTCCCGAGGGGTCCTTGAAGTAGACCCCTCGCCCACCGTGCCCGGTGTTGGTCTCGCCGGGCCGCTGCATGTGCGGGTCCGCCCAGTGCTCGATGCCCCGGTCGCACAGGCGTCGGTACGCGCGGTCGAAGAGCTCGTCGTCGACCATGAACGCATAGTGCTGCATCTGGATGTCCACCGGGGGTTCGGCGAACTGGATCAGCACGCCGTCGGCGAGCTGGACGTTCACGAAGGGGCCCCAGGACGGCGCTTCGGGAAGTTCGAGCAGCTCCCTGAAGAAGCGCGCCGATGCGTGGCGGTCCTTGGACGCGATGATGGTGTGGTTGAACGTTGCTGCCATGGGGATGACCTCGCTGTTGGGTTCGACGTGTGGAGGAGGTGCGCGGTGCATCCGCACCGGGCGGTCCTCGTGCCGAACTCCCGGGGCACCTCGCGGGGCCCCGTTGAGCGATCAGCCTTCCACCGGATGGCCCGTCCGTGCGTGGCGTGTCGCCGTTCCGGTGTTCATGTCGGGGACGCTACGGGAGCCGCCCTCCCCCCGGCAAGCGGTGCCGTCCGTTCCCGCCACGCCAATGGCCGGAAGTGCCTGCCGGCTTCCGAAGACCGAACCTGCGGGGCGGAGCACGGCTCTCCGCCCCGGTGGCGGGACACCGCCCTCCACCCCGCTCCACAGGGGTGCGTTTCCCCTCCGTCCCGAAGGGCGGAGTGTCCACGGAGGAATCAGATGAAGTGGGTGCGGTCCCCAACGGGTGGGGCGACGGCACGGTGGATGTTCCCCAACGGCCACCGCTACGCACGCTTCGTGCCGCTGCTGCTCGTGCTGACGTTCGTCAGCGGGCTGGTGGACGCGGCGAGCTTCCTCGGGCTCGACCGGGTCTTCGTGTCCAACATGACGGGCAATGTGGTCTTCCTCGGGTTCGCCCTGTCGGGGGTTTCCGAACTGTCGGCCCTCTCTTCGACGGTGGCGGTGGCGGGCTTCCTGGCCGGGGCGGTGGCCGGCGGCGCCTGGCGGCGGGAAGCGGAGCCGGGCGGACTGTTCCCGCTGCTGGTCGCGGCCCAGGCGCTCGGGGTCGCGCTCGCGCTCACCGCCGAGGCAGCGGGGTGGGGACGGTACGCGGTCCTGGTGCCCCTGGCCTGCGGGATGGGGCTGCAGAACGCCGTCGTGCACCGCCTGGGGCTGCCCGATCTGACCACCACCGTGATGACCCGGGCCCTGACCGGGCTCGCCGCGGATCGACCGGGGCCGGCGGCGGTACGGCGCGGGGTGTCCGTGGTGGTGCTCGCCGCCGGGGCACTGACCGGCGGCCTCCTCCACAAGGCCGCCGGGGTGCACGGGGTTCTCATCGTGGTCCTGGCCCTCTTGCTCGCCGTCGCATCGGTCGCCCGCCGACGGCGCTAGCCGTTCCGGCGGGGAAGCCGCGAACGAGCGGGGACCGGGGGGGCCGCACCGCATGCCTCACCGGCGTGCCGGGGCCCCGGGGCGGACGACGGGCGCCGGTGGCGTCCGCGCGAAGTGACGGGCGGTGGGAACCAGCGCCGCGGCGGCCGGTGCGAGGAAGCAGACGACGGCGCAGGCGGCGAGTACGGCCGTGACCCCGAAGGCGTGGACGGCCGGGGCGATCAGGGCCAGTCCGACCGGCGCCAGGCCGTAGGAGACGAGGAAGTCCAGCGAAGAGACACGGGCCAGTTTGTCGGGAGCGACCTCGCGCTGGGTGGCCGTGAACCACGGCACGTTGAAGAGTTCGATTCCGACTCCGGCGAGGACGTACGCGGCGACGACCACCAGCGGATGCACCGGCAGCATCAGGCTCAGCGGCGCGAAGCCGTACGCGGCCAGTCCGGCGAGGGCGACCAGGCCCTGGGAGCGCGGGCGCCAGCGGGCGATGACCGCGGCCCCGGCGAGCGCCCCCAGGGTGTACCCCGTCATGGCCGCGGCAAGGACCCACTCGGTGCCGTAGCGGTCCCGGCTGATGAGGGGCAGTGCGACGCTGGTCGCGGAGTAGCCGAGGGTGATGACCGCGCCGAGGGCGGCGAGTCCGGCGAGGAACCACGGATGGCGGCGCGCCTCGCGCATCCCCTCCAGGAAATCGGCGCGGAAGCCGGTGCACGGCACGGGCTCGTCGAGGCGTTCCGCTGCCGCTCGGGCACCCCTGCCCGGGATGAGGGCCGCCATCACCCAGAGCAGTCCTATGCCGAGGAGCAGCGTCCGGACGTCGAGGAAGGTCGCGAGCAGGGAGGTCAGGGCGGGGCCGGCGAGCGTGGAGCTCCGCACGGCCATGGTGATGGCGGCATTGGCCCGTTGACGGTGCTCAGGGATGACGGTCTCCGCGGTGAGCGCCTGGAACGCCGGGCGGCAGGCCCCCTGTCCGGCGCCCGCGAGGGCGGCCGCGACCGTCATCAGTGCGACCGAGCGACCGAGCCCGGCGATGAGGAGGGGCGCGGCGACGGCGGCCATCAGGGCGGACCAGAGGACGACCGTACGGCGGGAGTGGCGGTCGGCCAGGACTCCGCCGACGGCGACGGCGACGAGGAAACCCGCGGTGCGGGCGGCGAGGACCAGTCCGAGGCCGGCGGCACCGAGGTCGCGGTGGAGGACGGCGAGTCCGAGGACGAAGGGCAGGGCCCAGGTCGCGAGGCCGGAGGCGGTGGTGCCGGCCCAGAGGCGCAGGAACGCGGGTTCGCGCAGGAGCGAACGCGTCTGCGGGGGCGCGGGATTGGCCCCCGTGGGTGCGGGTGTGGTCGTCACGGCGTGATGGCTCCTTGGCAGTGGGGACCGGTTCGGAGGATCCGCCCCGGGGTCGTTATTGAAAATGATTACCATTACAGTACTCTTCGAACGCGGCACTCCTGCCCGGTGCACCACAACGCCCACGCCCCCTCTCGACCGGAGGATCCATGCGCCACCCGGCCCGCCTCGGCCTCGCCCTGACCATCGCCCTCGCCACCGCGGGCTGTTCCACGACAGCCGGTGGCGCGAAGGCGGACACCGGGCCCGCCGCCCGGGCGACCTTCACCAGCTGCGGCCGTCACGTGGCCTTCACCGAGCCGCCGAACAGGACCGTCACCCTGGACCAGGCCTCGACCGAGATCCTGCTCGCACTCGGGCTGCAGGACCGGATGGCGGGAACCGCCAACCTCAAGACGAAGATCCCCCCGCAGTACGAGGCCGCGTACGCCCAGGTCCCGGTCATCGCCCCGAAGATCGCCACCGGCGAGCAACTGCGCTCGGCCACACCCGACTTCGTCGTCGCGAGCTCCACGGACCTGTACACCGAGGAGCGGGCCGGCACCCGCGAGGAACTGGCCGGCCTCGGGGTTCCCACCTTCGTCAGCGCCGTGGACTGTCCACGACAGAACCAGGCCGGCAAGACCGCCTTCGAACTGCTCTTCTCCGACTACGAGAACCTGGGCGAGGCCTTCGGCGTCGAGGAGCGGGCCGAGGAACTCGCCACCGCCCAACGCTCCGCACTGGTGGAAGCCGGTGCACACGCCCCCGGACACCTCCCCGGGGCGGACCGGCCGACCGTGGTCTACCTCTACTCCGTCTTCAACGGCATGCCGTACGTGGCGGGCGGGACCGGACTGCCGAGCGAGATGAGCCGCATCGTCGGCGCGAAGAACGCCTTCGACGACGTCGACGAGGACTGGCCGGAGGTCTCCTGGGAGGAAGTCGCCGAACGCGAACCCGACTTCATCGTGATCGGCGACCTGTCCGAGCGCGGCCGGCCCGGCGACAGCGCCGCCGAGAAGCGCGCCGCGCTGACGACCCACCCCGTGGTCTCCGAACTGGCCGCGGTCCGCGACGACAAGATCCTTGAGGTCCCGGGCATCGAACTCGACCCGTCGGTGCGCTCCGTGCACGCACTCGGGCTGCTGGCCGACGGCATGAAGGACCTCGGCCGTGTCCGCTGACCCCACCGCCCGCGGGGGAACGGCGGGGCTCCTGCTTCCGACGGCCCGCAGCCGGGCAGCGGCGGAAGACGCGGTCACCACCCGGTCGCGGACCGCGCCGCTGGGAGCGACGGCCCGTCCGGGCCGGACCGCAGCGGCCCGGACGGGCTCCCTCCTCCTCGCCGCGGGCGTGCTGACGGCTTCGGTGGCCACGGCCGTGCGCGTCGGCACCGCCGACGTGGGCTGGTTCGACCTCGCCCGTGTCCTCGGGTCCCGTATCGGCCTGGACGTGGCGCCCTTGCCGCCGCTGCTGGACTCCCTCGTCTGGGACCTCCGACTGCCGCGCGTGTTGATGGCCGCCCTCGTCGGGGCCTCCCTCGCCGTGTGCGGCACGATCCTCCAGGCCGTCACCCGCAATCCGCTCGCCGATCCCTACCTGCTCGGCGTCTCCTCGGGGGCGTCCGCAGGAGCCGTCACCGTGGTCGTCCTCGGAGTGGGTGCGAACGCGCTCGGGGTCACGGGCGGCGCCCTGGTCGGTGCGCTGCTCTCCTTCGGACTGCTCCTCCTGCTGCTGCGGCGCACCGGCCTGGCCCCGGTCCGCATCGTCCTCATCGGAGTGGTCGTCGGCCAACTCTTCACCGCACTGACCTCGCTGGTCCTGATGGCTTCGGCGGACGCCGACACCACCCGGGCCGTCACCCACTGGCTGCTCGGGTCCCTGGCGCCGGCCCGCTGGAACACCGTCGCGGTCTGCGCGATCGTCACCCCGCTGGGGCTGACCGCCGCTTGGTCGTGTTCCCGCTCCCTCGATGGATTCGCCTTCGGCACCGACACCGCGGCGTCCCTCGGGATCGACGTGCGACACACACGGATGCTGCTGCTCGTCATCACGGCCGCACTGACCGCCGTGGCCGTCGCCGCCGTCGGCGCCATCGGCTTCGTCGGTCTGATCGTCCCCCACGGGATGCGCTTCCTCGTCGGACCGCTGCACCGGGCCCTGCTGCCGTACGCGGCGCTCGCGGGTGCGGTGTTCCTCGTGTGGACCGATGCGCTGGCGCGGACCGCCTTCGCCCCCCGTGAGCTTCCGGTGGGCGTGCTCACCGCCCTGTCGGGCGCGCCGCTCTTCCTCCTCGTCCTGCGCAGGAAGGGCGAACTGTGAGGATCACCGTCGAAGAGATGGGTTGGTCGGTGGCGGGCCGGCCGGTGGTCCGTGGCGTCAGTGCGGAGATCGAGTCCGGCGAAACGGTCGGGCTGCTCGGGCCCAACGGATCGGGCAAGTCTTCGCTGCTGCGTTGCCTGGCCGGTCTACGGGTCCCCGACACGGGCACGATCCGGTACGACGGCGTGCCCGTGCGCCACTGGAGCGCGCGCCGGACGGCCCGTCGGATCGCCTTCGTCGCGCAGGACTCGGAGGCCGACAGCGATCTGCGCGTGACCGACGTCGTGGACCTGGGACGCACCCCCTTCCGGGGCCGCTGGCGGGGGCCGGACCCCACCGACCGGGCGGTGGTCGCCGCCGCACTGGAACGCCTCGGACTGACCTCGCTTGCCGACCGCCCCTGGCGGACGCTGTCCGGCGGCGAGCGCCAACGCACCCACATCGCCCGCGCCCTGGCCCAGCAACCGTACGGGATCCTGCTGGACGAACCCACCAACCACCTGGACGTGAAGCACCAGTTGGAGCTGATGGAGCTCCTGTCGGGCACCGAGCAGACGGTCCTGGTCTCCCTGCACGACCTGTCACTCGCCGCCCGGTACTGCGATCGCCTGCTGCTCCTGCACCACGGCCGCCTCGTCGCTTCCGGCCCCCCTGCCGCCGTCCTGACCGCCGAGCGACTCGCCGGGGTCTTCGAGGTCGACGCCGAACTCACCACCGACGCACGGGGACACCCCCAGATCGCCTACCGGGGGCCGCTCGGCGCCCCGGTCGCCGCGTCGACGTCCCGCTCCACTCCCTGAACCGAGGAAACCCATGCCCCGGATGCACCCCGATCCTGCCCGCCTCCGTGCCACCGCGACGTCCGTAGACGGCCTCATCGAGGCCGTCCTGGCCGGCGAGCACGGCCCGCGCCCCTCGGAACTGCACGCGACCAGCGTGTTCTGGATCCACCACGGCACCCGCCTCGCCGACGGCGACACCACGTACCTGAACCAGTACGTGCTGGTCCGCCTCGGTGGCTCGTTCGGCGGCTGCGCCTTCGAAGCCGGCGAGATCACCCCGTCGATCTGCCGCGACTCCTCGGGCGCCCCGCTCGACGTCCTGCTGCGCGAGGCCCCGCGCCCCCTGCGGATCGCCGCCCTCGACGCCTACCTCTCCGAAGTCCACCCGCACCGCACGGCCGACGACGCCGAGGCCGTCGTCCTCCCCGCCGGCACGCCGGAAGTCCGTGCGCAGGCCCGCGACGCGGCCGTCGCAGGCCTGCTCGACACCGTACGGGGCGGCGAGGTCGGCATCATCGGCGTCGTCAACCCGCTCGTCGCGGCCGTGCGCGAACGCGGGGGGAAGCCGTTGCCCTGCGACTTCAACCTGAAGTCCACCCAATGGGGCGACCCCGTGACCGACGATATGCACGAGGTGCTCGACCGGGCCGAGGCCGCCGTCGTCACCGGGATGACCCTGGGCAACGGCTCCTTCGACACCATCCTGGAGCGCTGCCGCTCCCGGGGCATCCCGCTGATCGTCTACGCACAGAGCGGCAGCGCCGTCGCCCGCGCCTTCCTCGGCTCCGGCGTGACCGCCCTGTCCGCAGAGCCCTTTCCCTTCTCCCAGTTCAGCGCGGGAGAGACGGTCCTGTACCGCTACCGGACGGCGGGCGGCGCATGACCTCCGCCACCCACCCGGCAGCAACCGGCATCGCCGTGCTCGGCACCGGACGCGCCCCCTGCCACCACGGCGAGATCCTCCAGGGAGTCTTCCTCGACGCCGACGGGCGACGGTGCGCGGGCCTGGTCACCCTCCCCATGGCCGACCCCGGCAGCACCGCCGTGTTCACCCGCCGGCCCGACACGCCCCCCGAGGCGCTCGTGGTCGTGCCCTCCGACCGCACGAAGGCCGCACGGGCCGCGGCCCTCGCCACGGCCGAATGCAGCGGGCGGACCGGGGCACCGCCCTGCGGCGGAGAACTGAGGCTCCGCAGTGACGTGCCCGTGGGCCTGGGCATGGGCAGCTCCACCAGTGAGGTGATCGCCACCGTGCGTGCGGTCGCGGACTCGTACGGGCTGCGGCTGCCCGTCGCCACGATCGCCCGCCTCGCCGTGCGGGCCGAGTCGGCCTGCGACCCCTTGATGCTGGACGGCCGCCCGGTGCTCTTCGCCCAGCGGGAGGGCAGGATCTTGGAGGCCCTCGGTCCGGCCCTCCCCCCGCTGGTCGTCGTGGGCTGCGCCCTCGGCGGAGCCGCCCCCGTGGACACCCTGTCCCTGCCCGTACCCGAAGTGCGGGACGAGGACGTACGCCGCTACGAACGGCTCCGCGCGGCGCTGCGCCGGGCCGTGGCCACCGGGGACGCACACCTGCTCGGCACGGTCGCCACCGCCAGCGCCCGGCGCGGCCAGCAGGTGCTCGGCCACCCCGAGTTCGAGGCACTGACGGACATCGCCCGCCGGACCGGGGCAGTCGGGGTGCAGATCGCGCACAGCGGGGCGGTGGCGGGCGTCCTCTTCGACCCGGCGGCACCGGACCTGCGCCATCGCGTCCACGACTGTCTGGGTGCCCTCGAAGCCCACGACATCCCCGTCACCCGGACCTTCACGACCTCCCCCACCGAGGAGAACCAGCATGGACCAGCACATCGCGGAGTCGCTGGCGAGACCTGCTCTGATACGCCTCGACGACCGGCTCCTGTGCCTGCGGTTTGAGACCATGAAGGTGGTCTCGGCCCTCGCTGCAGTGCGCCACCTGCTCGACACCGGAGCCGTGCGCCGCGGGGACACCCTGCTGGACAGCTCCAGCGGCATCTACGCCCACGCCCTCGCCCTGGCCTGTCACCGCCACGGCATGCGCTGCCACATCGTCGGCTCGACGACGGTGGACGACACGCTGCGCACCCAACTGACGCTCCTCGGGGCGACGCTGGAGCAGATGGAGCCGTGCAGTGACCTCAAGCTCGACCAGAAGCGGCGGGTGCAGCGGATCCATCAGATCCTCGCCGAGCATCCCGAGTACCACTGGATGCGGCAGTACCACGACGGCATCCACTACCTCGGCTACCGTACGGTGGCCGACCTGATCCGTCGGGAGACTGGAGCGGACGGGCTCACCGTCGTCGGCGGGGTCGGGTCGGGGGCCTCCACCGGAGCCCTCGCGCGCTATCTGCGCCGGGCCACCGGGGCCACCCGCGCCCCGCACCGCGGGGCAGACGTCGAACTCGTCGGCGTCCAGCCGTACGGAAGCGTCACCTTCGGCGCCGAACACGTCCACGACCCCGAGATCATCATCGCCGGGATCGGCAGTTCCATCCCCTTCGGCAACGTCGCGCACGAACTGTACGACACCCTGCACTGGATCTCCTTCGACGCCGCGCTCGCCGGCAGCGTCGACCTGCTCCGTCGGCACGCGGTCTTCGCCGGGCTGTCGGCGGGGGCCGGATACCTCGCAGCCCGGCACGAGCGCGACCGCTCCCTGGAGCGGACGGTGCTCTTCATCGCCGCCGACACCGGCCACCGCTACGCCGAGACCGTCCACGCCCAGCACCACAGGGCCACCTGCCTCTCCGACCTGGCCCCACGGGAAGTCCACGACCAGAGCCAACTCGCCCTGCCGTGGTCCCGGATGTGTTGGAACCGCGCCCCGGCGGACCCCCTGGTCACCGGGTGACCGCACCGGCGCACCCGCCGGGGCCGGGGCGCCCGCACCCGCGGGGCCTACGGGCCCGGCGGTGGATCACAGGGCCGCCCCGGCCCCGTCCCGGTCCGCCTTGCGCGTGGACGCCGACTCCTGGGGCATCGAGAATCCTCTCCGTGAGGGGCGCGGCCCCGAACGTCACGCGGCCGCGAGGGGCGGATCCGTGCAGCGTGCAGCCGTCACCGTCCCGTGCCCGGAAGGGGCCCGGGGGCACGTACCCCGAGGGGGTGGGCCTGCCGGTGGCCATCGCCGGGCGTGCCGTCCCGGGCACGGTCCTGAACCCCATGGTCCGACCGTAGGTCGTCGAGGCGGACGGGGGCTGCAAGCGCGCCCGCCTGCCGCTCCGCGGTCCGGACGGGACGCCGGGCCGCGAAGGGGCGTTCGCCCGTCGTGCGGGCCGGCCGTCCCACCCGGGCAAGGAGCAAGGGGCCCTCGTGCCGCTGCGGGCCGGGGCGCTATCGGTACCGCTCCGAATCGCCTAGCCTGAACAAGTGGGGAAAAAGCCCCGTGCCGTGGGGTGCCGGTCGAATCCGCGCGACCCCGCCCGAACCCACCTCCTCGCTCCCCGTGATCGCGGCGCACCCGGCCGCAGAAGGCACCTGTCGTGTTCCGGACCTATCTGCTGCCCGTCGAGGCGGCGCTCACGTTGTTCCCCCTGGTCGCCGCTGCGGTCATGGTTCCCGCGGCGATCCACGGCTACCGCACCAGGGGCCGTGCCGGGGGCTGGCCCGTACTGGTCTTCTACAGCTTCGTCTTCTACCTCCTGGCCGCGCTCCTGCAGACCGTCATGCCGCTGCCGGCCGACACCGACGCCCACTGCACCACCGTCCGCTACGCCGAGAGCCCCCAACTGCAGCCGTTCGCGTTCCAGAGCCGCATCGCCTCCGCCGCCAACGGCGACTGGTCCACGGGCACCCTGCTCGGACTGCCCTCGGCCTGGACGACGGCCCTCAACGCCGTCCTCCTGCTTCCCCTGGGCGTCTACCTCCGGTACCACTTCCGCCTGCGCCTGTTCTCCGCGACGGCCGTGGCCTTCGCCACCTCGCTGTTCTTCGAAACCACCCAGTACACCGGTCTGTGGTTCGTTTACGCCTGCCCCTACCGGCAGTTCAACGTCGACGACCTGACCCTGAACACCACCGGCGCCCTCCTCGGCTGGCTCCTCGCCGGCCCCCTCGCACGCCTGCTGCCCGCCAACGACCCCGACCGCGAGCGCACCCGCTACGGTCATCGCGTCACCCTCACCCGTCGGGCGCTCGCCTTCCTCATCGACCTCGCCGGCTGGCTCGTCGCCTGGACCCTGACCACCGGCCTCCTCGCCGGCGTCACCGACTGGTCCACCGGTCGCCGCTACGCCCTTGCGGCCGGCGCCGCCCTGGGGCTGCTGTGGTTCTGGCTCCTGCCCGCCCTCTTCGCCACCACCCCCGGCAAACGGGCCGTACTCCTGCGCCTGGCGCGGCCCGACGGCAGCAGGTCGGGGTTCCTGCGGACCACGGCACGCGCCTGGATCCACTGCCTGCCCCTCGCCTTGGCCTGGCTGGCCGTCGCCCATCACACCGCCACCCTCGTCGTTCCCGGGCCCGCAGGACCGCTCCTGCCCCATGCGGCCCTGCTCGCCGCCATCGTCACCTGGGGTTCCCCGCCCTTGGCCGTCCTCCTGGGCCCCGACCACCGGGCTTCGTACGAACGCTGGTCGGACGTGGTCAACCTCGCGACTCCGAGTCCGGTTTCCCCCGGGCACGCCCGCCTTCCCGCGGAACGCCCGGAGGACCTGGGCCCAGCGGCCTGATCACCCGTCCGGCGGCACCGGGGGCGGGCTCCCCGGTCCGGCCCGCACCAGGGGCGCAAGGGGTTCACGGCGTCGACGACGATCCCCGTTCGGCCTCCTGGCGGATCGCGGCCAGGGAGGCGGCGACCGTCGCCTCCCACCGAGGGGCGACGAGGCCGCCCCACCACTGCCCGACCCACCACAGATCGGTGCCGAGCCGCCCCTCGTACACCGGTCGCGTACCGTCGCCCCGTTCGACGAGCGTGAACGTCTCGGTCACGGCGGGCACCGGCCCGCGCACCAGGCGGAAGTCGACCCGCTCCGGGCGCGTGAACCTGACCGTCTCCACCGTGGTCGCGGTCAGCCGACCGCCGGCGACGGGGGTGCGGTGTGCGGCGAGCACCAGGTCCGAGCCGCGTTCCAACACCACGACCTTCTCCCGCATCGCCCTCGTCGCCCGCCCCAGGTAGGGGCGGGCGATTCGGCCCGTAGCGTGGACACCACGGGCCGGCAGGGTCACCGCGGTCCGGCAGGGAGGAGGGGCATGGCTTCCGTCTTCGATGCGTCCGACAGCCGCGCCGCTACGAACGCGCTGCTGGCCGGACTGCACGAAGACGGCTTCTCCCCCGCCGCGGTTGTGCTCTTCCTCGTGCGGGCCGCCCGTCGGTCACTGCTCCAGGCCGCCCGGCGCCCGCGCGCCCTGGCCGAGCTCACCGTGCTGCACGGAGCGCTGTGCGCACGGGGCGCGGGCAGACGGCCGGGCCCCCGGTGGGTGGCCACCAGCTGGGCACTGAGCGCCTCCCACCTGGGGCTGCTGGAACACCGGCGGCGACTGGCAGCCGCGGATGTGCTGACACTGCTGCGGGCCAACCTCCCCGCCCTGCCCGGTGGCGATCGCCGCCTCGCGGGGGTGGTGGCGATCGTCCTCGATCTCGCGGACGGACGGCTCGCCCGCCGGCACGGCACCACCTCTCCCTTCGGGGACTACGCCGACGCCTTTGCCGACGCCGCGTTCTGGACGTGGCACGCCTGGCGACACGAAACCGGTCGCACGCCACGGGCCGCAGCCGTGGCCGCCTGGGGCCTGCCGGTCGTCGCCGTCACCGCGACCGCCCTGCACCGGGACCGGATGCCCGAACGGCCCCGTCCCGCCCTGCTGCGTCCCGCCGCCGCCCTGCAGATCGTGTTCGCCGCCCGCAGCCTCCTGCGCGGCGCTCCCGACTCCCGGTGACGGCACCCGCCGCCCTCGCCCTTGGGTCCATTGCTCCCGGCCGCTCCCGAAGCGGCCTCCCCGGAAGCGTCCGGCACGGACCCGTCGTACGGCGGTCCGAGGGCGTTCACCACGTCTGGTGACGACTTGTCGCCAAACATCCATCTCATTCACTTGAATGGTGCAAGGTGGGACGGATCACCCGCGGATCGACCACGGTCCGCACGAAAGGAGTGGTGCCGTGTTGTCCGACTTCTTCGACCGACTCCGACTCCGACGGCGCAGCAATGGACCCGACACGCACGGACCGGTGTCGACGTCCGCGAACCTCGTCCTCGATGCGGACTTCGCCTCTACCGAGCAGTGGGTGGCCGGCCACTCGTGGGCCTATCCCGGCGGCGGGCCGAGGAACCCCGGCGACAACAAGCTCGACCATCTGGTGGAGGACCCCGCGTACAGCAGGTCGGGCACCTTCCGGGCCACCCGCAGGAGCGACGGCTACTGGAACGCCGGACTGCTGACCACGGAGGGCAGCGCGCAGGGGTTCTTGGTGCGCACCGGCGACGTGTTGGAAGCCCGGGTGCGCCTGCCCGTGGAGACGGGTGCCTGGCCGGCGATCTGGACCTGGCTCGACGGCGGCCAGGAGATCGACGTCTTCGAGTACCACCCCGACAATCCGGACCTCCTGGAGCTGTCGAACCGGGTGCGCAACCGGTACCACTACTTCCGGGATCCGGCCGTCCGCCCCGGGGCGTGGATCGACCTCCGGGTCGAGTTCGGCGCGCGGTCCGTGGTGTGGTGGGTCAACGGCGTCCGCGCCTTCGACGACCGCCGCGGGGTGGGGCGTTCCTGGCGGGCCCACCTGATCGTGAACCTCTCGGTGTGTGCGGGCCGTTACCACCCGGCCCCCGATCAGGAGGTCTCGGAGATGTCGTACGAGGTGACGGAGCTGCGCGTGTACCGTCGCTGAGGCACGGGGCCGGTGCGCCGGACACGAGCACCGATGCGCCTTCGGGACCCGACGGGGGCACCGGAGGGTGACGCGCACCACCGGCGAGGAGGGAGGCGCATCTCAGGGCAAGGGGAGTTGCGTAGGCTCGAACGGAGCGTTCCACGCACCCGCACCGCGCCGTCCCTACGACGAGGAGGACCCCGTGAGCACCGCCGGAGAAGGACGGCAGCAGCTGGATGAGGCCAGTGTCCTGAACGCGAAGAGGACACTGCTCCAACTGCTCGCACGAGCGGGGGTGTGGTCCGGCGATGCCGAGGAGCTCATCGGGTTCGTCGAGGCGGGGGCGCTGGCCCTCGCGTACCGGGAGATCGACGGCCGCGACCGCGAGACCCCCACGGAGAAGGGTGCCCCCTACGCCTCCGGCTGGCTCGACGGGGCCCGCACCGTCGCCGACGAGCTGGGCGCCATCTCGGAGCGGGCGCTGCGGCATGCCGTCGCCTCGGCCCCCTCGCTCTCGACTCCGGACGAACGTCCTCCCGTCGGACGGACGGAGCTGGAGCGCACCAAGGTCGCGGTCACCCCCCTCTACCTCTCCTTCACCGAGGCTTCCGATCTGGACCCCGAGGTCACCGAGCAGGTGCTGCGGGCCGTCCTCGGGACCATGACCTCGCGTCAGCGGGCCGGCTACGCGGGACGGTTGACGGAGTTCACCACGGGCCATCGGGATCGCCTGGAGCGGCTGTACGCCGAATACGGACCGGGCAGCGCGATCGCGATCCACGGCCGGTACTCCCTCGTCCACTCCCCCACCAGCGTGGCCGCCCTGGAACGGCTCACCACGGCTCCGGCGGAGCTGCACGAGGAGTGGGACGCCGCCGAGCTGCCGCCGGCCTGGCTGGACGGCCTGACGGCGGCATGGGAAGCGATGGGCTGACCCCCCTTCACCCGGGAGCCGGGGGCAGGCCCTGGCACCCCGAGCAGAAGAAAGATAGGTTAGGCTCACCTAACAAGACGCCCCCGTGATGGCCGTCGCCTCGGCACCTCCTGTCCGAGGAGGCCGCACGCGGGCTGTCAGCACACCTCTGCCCGGAGACAAGGATCCGCCATGCCTGCTGTGTTCACCCCCCTTCGCCGCCGCGTGTTCGCGGCGGGCGCCGCTGCGGTCTCGCTCGGCCTCATGGTGACCGGGTGCGGATCCGACGACAAAACGGACGACACCAAGGACTCCGCGACCGGGGCTTCGACGGGCGCGTTCCCCGTCACCATCAAGAGCGCGCTCGGCGAGGCCGTCATCAAGGAGAAGCCGAAGCGCGTCGTCACCCTCGGCCAGGGCTCCGCCGAGACCGCGATCGCCCTCGGCAACGTCCCCGTCGGCATCGAGAGCTACCCCTGGGGCAGCGACAAGACCGGCTACCTCCCCTGGATCCACGACGCCGTGACCAAGGCCGGCGCCACGCTGCCCCGGCAGTTCGACGGCGGCGAGGAGCTCGACATCGAGGCCATCACCGAGCTGGAGCCCGACGTCATCCTGGCGCCCTGGTCGGGCATCACCCAGAAGCAGTACGACATCCTCAAGGACATCGCGCCGACCGTCGCCTACCCCGACCAGGCGTGGAGCACCGACTGGGACCAGCAGATCGAGATCGTCGCCAAGGCGCTCGGCCAGCCGGAGAAGGCCAAGGACCTCACCGCCGACATCGACAAGAAGCTCGCCGACGCGGCTGCGAGCCGCCCGAACTACAAGAACGTCACGTTCTCGTACATCTACAACACCGGCCCCGGCACCCTCGGCGTCTTCAAGCCCGAGGAGCAGCGCGTCGCCATGGTCTCCAAGCTCGGCCTCACGGTCGATCCCGTGGTGAACACCTTCAAGGAGACCGAGGGCACCGACTCCGCCCTGATCGGCTTGGAGAACGCCAACAAGCTCGCCAAGAGCGACATCGCCTTCACCTTCTACATGGACGACAAGTCCCGCAAGGAGATCGAGGCGCAGCCGCTGTACGCGGCGATCCCCGCGGTGAAGAAGGGGGCGCTCGTCTACAGCAACGACCAGCCCTTCGTCACCGCCTCTTCGATGATCAACCCGCTGACGGTGCCGTACAGCATCGACCGCTACCTCCCGATGATCGACAAGGCCGTCGCCAAGGCCGGGAAGTAGCAGCAGGTCCCCGGCGTGACCACTCCCTCCCGGACCGGGCAGGTCCCCGCCTTCGTGCGGCGGGGCCCTGCCCGGCACTTCACAGCGACCGTCCTGTGCCTGGTCCTGCTCGCGCTGGCGGTCCTCGCCAGTGCGATGTTCGGCAGCAAGCCGACGTCCGCAGCGGACGTCCTACGGGTCGTCACCGGCGAAGAGGACGGATATCTCCGCACCGTCGTGGAGAGCCGTTACCCCCGCACCGCACTCGGCCTGCTGGCGGGGCTCTGCCTCGGGGTCGCCGGCACCCTCATGCAGGGCATCACCCGCAACCCCCTTGCCGAGCCGGGACTCCTCGGCATCAACGCGGGCGCCTCCGCCAGCATCGTCGCCGCAACCGCGTTCCTCGGTGCCGCCGGACAGCGCGAAACGATCTGGTGGGCGCTCGTCGGCGCCCTGGTGACCGGTGTCGCCGTCCACCTCATCGGCACGGCGGGAGGCGGTGGCAGCCCGGTCCGGTTGGTGCTCGCCGGTGCGGTGCTCTCCGCCGTCCTGGCCGCGTTCATCCAGGCCGTCGCCCTGTCGCGGCCGCGGGTCTTCGACACCTACCGGTACTGGGTCGTGGGCTCGCTCGGCGGACGCGGTTTCGACGCCCTCTGGGCGGTCCTCCCGTTCGCCGCGGCCGGCTTCCTCCTCGCCGTGCTCCTGGCCCCCGGTCTCAACGCCATGGCGATGGGCGACGACAAGGCTGCTTCCCTCGGCATCAATCCGGTGCGCGTCAAGGGTGCCGGACTGCTTGCCGCCACCCTCCTCAGCGCCGCGGCGACGGCGGCGGTCGGCCCCATCGCCTTCGTCGGACTCGCCGTCCCGCACGTCGTCCGGGCGCTCGTGGGCGCCGACTTCCGCTTGCAGATCGTCTTCACCTCGCTCGTGGGTCCGGCCCTGCTGTTGTTCGCCGACGTCATCGGCCGGGTCCTGCTCCGGCCGCAGGAGCTCATGGTCGGCGTCGTCACCGCCTTCGTCGGCGCACCCGCGCTGCTCTTCGCCGTCCGCCGCATGAGAGGAGCGACATGACGACCGCCGAGCGGATCGACACCCCCTCCGTGACACCGTCACGGTCCCTCCGACCCGCCGGCCGGGCCCTCCTGCGGATCGGTCCCCGGATCGCCGTTCCGGTCCGCCGCCGCACCGTGTTCGCCGCCGCGGTGACGCTGCTGCTCCTCCTCGGAGCGGCCGTGGCGACCCTGTCGATGGGTCGGCTCGGCATCGACCCGGCCGACCTTCCGTCCGCCGTCATGGGCGAGGCCACGGGCAAGAACGCCTTCGTGCTGAACCGGCTGCGCGGGCCGCGGCTCGTGGTCGCCATCGCCGCCGGTGCCGCCTTCGGCCTGTCCGGCGCCCTCTTCCAGTCGGTCACCCGCAACCCGCTGGGCAGCCCGGACGTGATCGGCCTCGGCTCCGGATCCGGGGCGGGAGCAGCCGCGGCGGCACTGTTCTTCCCCGACCTCGTGCCGGTTCCCCTCGGAGCGCTCCTCGGTGCGGTGCTCGCCATGATCGTCGTCTACGCCTCCACCGGAACCGGGTTCCGCAACCCCGGCCGCCTGGTCGTGGCCGGCATCGGCGTGGCCGCGATGTCGACGGCACTGACCCAGTACGTCGTCTACGCCGTCGAGCGGGACAAGGCCAGCGCGCTCACCGCCTACATCAACGGAAGCCTCGCGGCCCGTTCCTGGGACGACGCGACCACCGTCTGGTTGATCCTGCTCGTCTGCCTGCCGCCCGCGGCGCTCCTGGCGCGCCCCCTGCGCATCGGAGAGATGGGCGACGACCTCGCCACCGGTCTGGGCATCCGTCCGGGCCGGACGGCGACCGCGGCGATCACCTTGTCGATCGTCCTGTCCGCCGGCGCGGTCGCCGTCGCCGGACCGATCGCCTTCGTCTCCCTGACGGCACCGCAGATCGCCAAGCGGGTCACCCGGAGCGGCGGACCGCACCTGGTCATGTCGACGCTGCTCGGCGCCCTGCTCCTGGTCCTGGCCGATCTGACCGCCCAGCAGTCACCGGTCTTCGACAACCTTCCGGTCGGCCTGTACACGATGGCGGTGGGGGGCGCGTACCTCGGCTACCTGCTGTTGCGGGAGTGGAGGCGCCCGGCCTGACGCGTCCACACCGATCGACCGGGGGCGGGAAGCGCGTGCGGCTTCCCGCCCCCGGCACCGTCCGGTAGGAGGGTTCGACGGTCCGCGGGTGCAGCGGCAGGAATCCGGTCCACCACCAGTTGCCCCGCAGCTCCTTGTCGCTGCGACGGATCCACGCATGAGGCATGTCCATGATTTTCTTGACAAGGGGAACAAAGGAGTACCCCGTGCCGTCGACGGCAGACGCCGCCGGGCAGAATCGCCGCCAAGCGAACTGCCCCGCGATTGATCCGGGATGAGGCCGGTGATGGTGCCGCGCCCGACCGTCGTCCTGGCAAGATGGCGGCATGGAACGTGTACTTGGAATCGGTGGCTACTTCATGCGGGCCGCCGACCCGAAGACCCTGAACGCGTGGTACCTCGACTGCCTGGGCATCGACGCCGACGAGCACGGCCTGTGGCGTCAGCCAGCCGGGCCGACGGTGTTCGCCACGTTCGAGTCCGAGACCGACTCCTTCGGGTCCCGCTCTCAGCAGACCATGCTCAACTTCCGGGTCCGTGACCTGGATGCGATGCTCGCGCAACTGCGCGCCAAGGGAGCGGACGTGTCGGAGGACGTCCAGGACATGGAGGGTGTCGGCCGGTTCGGCTGGGTCACCGATCCCGAGGGCAACCGGGTCGAGCTGTGGCAGCCCGTCTGACCGTGTCTCCACCGCCCGAAGACGGGTCGGCCCGGACGACGGGCGTTCGTCTCCGGCAAGCGCGAGCAGAACGGCATCGAGACCACCACGATCAGCGACCGCCGGGGCCGCACCTTGTGGTCCGGAGTCACCCGGCCGGCCCTGATGCACGACCGGACCGCCATGCGCACCGAGGGCATCGCCGAGCAGTCCCGTCAGTACCCCGGCGTGAAGGCCGAGGTCGACGACGGATGCCGAGGGCCTGCGAGCGAGTTCCCCGATCAGATCACCGCACCGACGAAGAAGCCCGAGCACCTCGATCAGGACGGTGCCCCACTGATTGAGAAGTACGGCTGATGCGAGAGGAAGCGCCACCGGCCCTCGCCCGCACCGCCCGCACCACGGTCAGCTGATGCCTCCGCCAAGCCTTCGGGCCGACACGCTCCAAGATCAATTGCGGGGCGCCCCGTGAGCATTGCTCGCTACCGCCGACCTGGCGGCCTGCTCGATCTTCGCGCAGTGGGCCGCACGGGTTTCCTCGTCGATCTGCTCCTCGAATTCGGGGCGCACCCCGGTCCGTCCGTCGAGGCCCTCGCGCAGGACGTCGGCGTGGCCGGCGTGACGATTGGTCTCGCCGAGGACGTGGACCACGATGGCGAACAGGTTCGTGCGGGAATGAGGTTCCGGCCACCACGGCACGTGGCCGGGGGCGTCGAGCGGAAGCGCGTCGATCGTCGCGTCCGCATGTTCCCATGTGCGCTGGTAGAAACCGGTGACCTGATCGCGGGTCTCGCCCTCGGTCGCCCACAGATCGCTGCCGTCGTGGTCCTGCCACCGGGGCAGCGGTTCCGGGGAGGGGCGGTCGAAGACCTCGCCGAAGTACCTGGCCTCGACGGCGGCCAGGTGTTTGACCAAGCCGAGAAGGTTGGTTCCGGTTGCTGTCCGAGGTCGGCGGACGTCGTACTCTGACAAGCCGTCGAGCTTCCAGAGCAACGCCTTGCGGTCCCGCCGCAGTCTCTCGTGCAGGTTGGCCTTCGCGAATGCATCGATCACGGGGCGTGAGCCTGCCACGTGCTGCCCCTGTCCTCAAGATCCCGCACGCGGTCCGCAACGACCGGCAGGTCGAGGCCGGTCCGTGGCCCCCGCCCCGGCCCGCGGCAAGCAGCCGTCGCCATCACCGCGTGAGACACGGGCCTAACCCCGTTGCGCAAGCGGCTCGCCGGCGCGCAGGTTCCAACGACCGGCGCGCCCGCTGAAGTGAACCGCGGCCAGGGGGCGGACGTCGAGGCGCCAGGCCGTCGCGTCCGGTACCGCGAGGGCGTGGACGGTCGCGGCACGGATCACGTCCGGTTCGACGACCGCCACCACACGCCCGGAGCCGTCCCGGAGGTCATCGAGCCAGGAGCCGACACGGACGCGCAGGTCCCGCAGGGACTCCCCGCCGTGCGGGGCCGCCGTCGGGTCGGACAGCCAGGCGGAGACCCCGGCGGCCTCGTCCTCGGCAACCTCCGCGAGGCCACGGCCGCGCCACCGGCCCATCGCGCAGCCGGCGAGTTCGCCCAACGGGACCGCTTGCAGGCCCAGGGCCTCCGCCGTACGGCGACAACGACGGGACGGAGAGGCGTATGCGCGCGGAGCAGGACCGACTGTCGACGCGAGGGCCTCCGCCCGGGCGATGCCGGTCGGATCGAGTGGGCCGTCGTCATCGAACCGGACCTCGCGCAGCGCCTCGCCCGTCGCGGGCGAGATCAGGGTCAACCGGACTGTCATCAGGATCCTTTGCGGCAAGGGGTACGGCTGACCCGTCAGCGGAGCGGTCGGCGGTCGACGGAGCGGTCGGCGGGACTCTACCCCGGAGGTGGCAGAGCGTGATCCGGGCCTCACGCCCTTGGCTGGAACCGCAGCACGCGGTACGGTCAGGCGACATCTGAACAGCGTGACGACGGCGAGACGGAAGTCCGGTGAGAATCCGGCACGGTCGCGCCACTGTAAGCCGCAGCGCCCCGGAAGACGGCGTCACGGTGAGTCAGACCCGTGGACCGTCGTCCTGCACCACCGTCTGGGACGCGAGTTCCCACAGGAGGTTCCATCATGGCCGAGGCCGTCGTCTCCCCCGCCGTTTCCGCCCCATCCCTCACCGCACCGGCCCCGCTGCCCGTGCGCGCCGTCCTTCCCTGGGCCTTCTTCGTGGGCCTCCTCGCGCTGGTCGCGCTGTACTTCGTGGGCGCCGAGCAGGGCGCCACCTCCGTGTTCGCGGGCACCGACGTGCACGAATGGGTGCACGACGGTCGCCACCTGCTCGGCTTCCCCTGCCACTGAGGGGCGACCAGCACATGCACGCCTCGACTGTCAGATCCCTCCTGGTCCGCGGCATGCTCGCGGGCCTGATCGCCGGACTGTTCGCCTTCGCGGTGGCCTACGTGGTGGGCGAGCCCTCCGTGAACGGCGCGATCGCCGTGGAGGAGGCCCAGGGCGGCCACGAAGCGCACGCCGGCCACGAGGGCACGGCCACCTCCGAAGCCTCAGAGGAAGAGGAGGGCTTCAGCCGCACCACCCAGTCCACCCTCGGCCTGGCCACCGGAGTCCTGGTCTACGGAGTGGCCCTCGGCGGCATCGCCTCACTGGCGTTCTCCTTCGCCCTCGGCCGCATAGGCCGGTTCAGCCCGCGGGCGACGGCGGCGCTCACCGCCGCCGCCGCGTTCACCACCGTGTACCTGGTGCCGTTCCTCAAGTACCCGGCGACCCCGCCGGCCGTCGGCAATCCCGACACGATCGGGAAGCGCACCACCCTGTTCTTCCTGATGATCCTGCTCAGCGTCCTCCTCGGGGTCGCCGCCGTGATCGCCGGACGGCGCCTCGCACCGCGCCTGGGCAACTGGAACGCGACCCTGGCGGCCGGTGCCGGCTTCGTCGCCGTCACGGCGATCGCCTTCGTCGTCCTGCCGAACAACGACGATGCCGTCCAGGCCGGCTTCCCGGCTGCGCTGCTCTGGGAGTTCCGGGTTTCCACGCTGGCCATCCAAGCGGTGCTGTGGGCCGTGTTCGGGGTCGTCTTCGGCGTCCTCGCACAAAAGGCCCTGGCGGCCCGTGAGGAAACCGCCGGCGGCGGAGTCCGGCTCGGGGCCCCCGCCGCCGGTTGATCCCGGACTGCCCCACGACGGTGCCCCGCACGCCCTCGGTGGGTTCTATTGATCCCCGCAACACCCTGGAGTTCAGGGAGTTGCGGGGATCGTGGATTTCGAGGCGTTGAAGGCGAGGTTCTTCGAGGCGCT